>JBBAEA010000005.1:0-56772 GCA_041656175.1 Bradymonadales bacterium
GAAAACAAAAATACGCTTTTCTTTACCATTTTGATGCGGATTCTAGGAAACAAGGAATGAGGCAAAGGAGCGACCTAAGGGTCGTGACTGCGCCGAATGACGCAGTTGACGACGAAGACGCGCAAAATGGTAAAGAAAAATGGGTTCTAAGGGCGATAGCCCTTAGCGGGGTGTGGGGCAGCGCCCCACAAAACAGCGGGGTGTGGGGCAGCGCCCCACAAAACAGCGGGGTGTAGCTCATTATGTCAGTGCTTTTAAGCTCTCAGCGATGCGTTTGATGCCCTTTTCGATGTTTTCTTCGCTCATGGCGAAGGATAATCGCAGGTAGCCCGGTGCGCCGAACGCGCTACCAGGAACGGTAGCAACTTTAGCGTGTTCGATGAGGAATTCTGCGAGATCGACGTCGTCGTTGATCTTTTTACCTTCGTATGTTTTTTGCAAGTAGTCGTTAAAGTTTACGAGCAAATAAAAAGAGCCGCGTGGTTTTGTACAGGTGATATGCGGGATTTTTTCGATCAAATCAATGATAAGTTTGCGGCGTCGTGTAAAATGATCGAGCATGTTTTGGAAAAAGTCGTCGCTTAGTTTGAGTGCAGCAACGGCGCCGCTTTGCGCAAAACTTGTGGGATTAGACGTGGAATGACTTTGCACGGTCGACATGGCTTTTATAATGTTTGTTGGCGCAATGCCAAAACCAAGTCTCCAGCCAGTCATGGCGTAGGATTTCGAGAAACCGCTAGCGACAATAACGCGGTTGCGTAGATCGGGTGCAAGTTGTAAGAGCTCGTAATGCACAAAGCCGTCGTAGGTCAGTTTGTAATAGATATTATCCCAAAGGACGAATAGCTCGGGGTGTTCGCGTAGAACCTCGATGAGAGCGAATAAGTCCTCGCGGCTATAGGCGGCGCCCGTTGGGTTTGAGGGAGAATTGAGTATGAGCATTTTGGGTTTATGCTCAACGATAGCGGCTCTTAAGTCGTCGGCTTGGAGCAAGAAATCGTTCTCTTGCTTAGTTTCTATAAATACAGGTGTTGCGCCAGCTAGATAGATCTGCGCCGGGTAGCTCAACCAATAGGGGGCGGGGAGTAGAACTTTATCGCCTAGATCCAGCAGCGCCATGCAGGCATTGTATAGTATTTGTTTGCCGCCAACGCCGGCAATAACTTCATCTCCCGAGCAATCTACGCCGAATTCCGCCTTATAGGCGGCAGCGATGCCGTCGCGCAACTCTTTGGTGCCTGCAACAGGGGTGTATTTGGTTTGTCCAGCGTCTAGTGCGGCTTTCGCGGCATCAACGACGCTTTTGGGCGTGTCAAAATCAGGCTCTCCAGCGCCGAAACTCACTACATCAACGCCCTGCGCTTTCAGAGCGCTGCTTTTTGCAGTGATGGCTAAAGTTAGCGATGCTTTTACGTGCGATAGTCGTTTGGCTATCATAGGGTTCCTTTATTTTTAAAAAACTGTATCTCCATCCCCCTACCCCAAAAAAAGCAAATCAATGATTTGTTCTTGTGAATAAACTTGTACTTTTCATTTACGTATCCCAACGTGAAGCAATAACTCCACAGCTCTCTATTCAATGTTCTTAGTGCAAAATAGTCGTAATCCCATAAGTCTGCGTGTTTTTTCGCAGATACTCTTAGCAAACAGCGAAAATCCGTTTTTTGTTCCCAAACTTGAGCTGTGCTAGCGTTTTTGCAGTGCAGAGCTAGTTTTATGAGCCAAACTTGTGGCGAGGGGGTAGCGCGGGATCACCGAGTAAAAGGCGTTACAAACGCATAAACTGCGTTGGTTCGGCGAGTAGCCGAAACAAGGCAGTTTATGAAGCGTTTGTTGCGCATTTTGCGAGGAAGCCCGCGCGTAGGGGGAGACTTCCCCCCCCCAAAATAAAGCTTAAAAGTTTACGCTTTGTTCAAACAAAGTTCGCTTTACGCCGTGTCTTTCGAGTAAGCGCAATTTGGGCACAGGAGTTTGGATTCGTCTCTTTTGCTGACTTCTTCAAGGTTTGCGGCTTGGCAGTTTGGGCAGCGTTGCTCGGTGGGTTTGTTCCACGTGGCGTATTTGCACTTGGGATAGTTTCCACAGCCATAGAAAACTCGCCCTTTTTTGCTGCGTTTCTCGAACAATTCGCCGTCGCAGTCTTCTTTTGGGCAAGCGATTCCAAGGGACAAGGCTTGTGTGTGCTTACACTCGGGGTAGCTTGAGCAGGCGAGGAAGCGGCCGTAGCGCCCGGTTTTGATGATCATGGGTTTGGAACATTTTGGGCAGGTTCCGCACTCTTGTACCACGCGTTCGACGGGGATAATTTTGCCGCTTTCGTCGCGTTTAAATTCCTTGGTGTTTTTGCACTTCGGGTATCCGTTACAAGCAAGGAAATAGCCGTTTTTTCCCCATTTAGCGCTGAAAGTTTCGCCGCATTTTTCGCAAATGATGTCCGTTTCTTCGGTTTCGCGTTTAACGTTGCGCATTTCGGCGCCAGCGCGTTTGAGATCCTTTTTAAAGGGGCCGTAAAAATTATTGAGAACCTCAACCCATTCCTGGGCTCCTTGAGCGATTTCGTCTAGATTGGCCTCCATTTTGGCGGTAAATTTTATGTTCAATATGGAGGGGAAGTTTTCGACAAGGAGTTGCGTGACGAGCTGTCCGAGTTCAGTGGGGTGAAATTGTTTGCCTTGCCGCTCGACGTAGTCGCGATTTTGGATCAGAGAAACGATGGAGCTGTAGGTGGAGGGGCGGCCGATGCCACAGGTTTCGAGCTCTTTGATGAGAGTTGCTTCGTTATAGCGCGGCGGCGGTTGCGTGAAGTGCTGGGTGTGGGTGGTTTTGTGGCACTTGCAACTGTCATTTTTCTCGACACGTGGAAGTCGCACATCCCCAGTATTGGCGGGGGTTTGCGTATCATCGTCGTCTTTGCCTTCTTCGTAAACGATTTGGTAGCCCTTGAACTTTTGGATGGAGCCGTTTGCGCGGAAGATAAGCGGACCGTTTTGGATGTCTATGGTGGTTGTGTCAAACACGGCTTCGCGCATTTGGCTTGCAACGAAACGGTTCCAGATGAGTTTATAGAGTTTGTATTGATCGGCGTTTAAGAAATTTTTAATGGCATCGGGTTGGAGTGAAACGTCGGTAGGGCGTATGGCTTCGTGGGCGTCTTGTGCGTTTTTTCCCGATGCGAAGTTATTCGCCTTAGTGGGTAAATACTCGTTTCCGTAAAGATTGGCGATGAGTTGTCGGCATTCATTGACGGCATCGGCCGAAACGCGTACCGAGTCCGTTCGCATGTAGGTGATCAAACCCACTGTCCCAGCGGCGCCCAAGTCTATACCTTCAAAAAGTTTTTGTGCCGTAGACATGGTTTTTTGCGAGCTAAAGCGCAGTTGCCTCGATGCGTCTTGCTGTAGTTTAGAAGTGGTAAAGGGCGGCTGGGTTCGTCTTTTGTTCTCTTTTCTTGTTACGGATTTGACGATGAATGGGTGATTTTTGCTGATTTCAAGCAGTTTTTTTGCTTCATCTTCGTTTTTAATTCGGCCTTTTTCGTTTTTAACATCGGTTCTTTCGCCATCCACCGTAAAGAGATCCGCCCAAAATCGCGGTGCCTCTTTTGCTTCGAGGTTTACGCGAATGTTCCAATACTCCGTGTTGACGAAAGCGGCGATTTCGGCCTCGCGGTCAACGATGAGTCGGACTGCAACGGATTGCACCCTACCTGCCGAGAGCCCACGTTTGACCTTCTCCCAGAGAATGGGGCTAATTTGGTAGCCCACTAATCTGTCTAGAATTCTTCGCGCTTGCTGGCTTTCGTAGCGCTTTTTGTCGATTTCGCGGGGGTTGTTTAGCCCCTCTTGTATGCCCTTTTTCGTGATCTCGTGGATTTCGATTCGGCGAGCTTCGCGCGGTTTTTTCTTATCAAAACAGCCAATGACCTCGGCGATATGCCACGCAATCGCTTCACCCTCGCGGTCGGGGTCAGTGGCGATGAATATCTGATCCGCCGAGGCTGCCAGTTTTCTAATATTTGACAGTGCTTTAGTTTTGCCAGGTATTGTTTCGTATAGCGGCTCAAAATCGGCTTCGATGTTCACACCCAAGCTGCTCTTGGGCAAATCCTTGATATGTCCGTAGGAAGCGATAACATCAAATTTACTTCCCAGAACTTTTGCTATTGTTGTTGCTTTCGCTGGCGATTCGACGATTACTAGCCCTTTTCCCATACCTTCCTCTTTCTTAAGTCTCTAGCCCCCACTCCATGCGCTTACTCTATTCATCGCAGTTTTACAAACAAGAAGGAAAATTGCATTGGCTGCACCGATGAATCGATATTTTTGTTTTTTTGTGGGGGAAGTTTCCCCCTACGCGCAAGCTTCCCACAAAATTCGGCAAGAGCCGCTGTATTTAATGCGCCGTTCACGCTAATCGCGTGACCATCGCATTAAATGCGTCTCTAGCCGAATTTTGCGGGTGATCTTGCGCTACCCCCTCAAACATGCTTATCACTTAAACTTAGCTCGCACTGCAAAAAACTTAGCTCCCTTCGCTTACGCGAGACTCTGATTAAAGCAAAAATATTCAAAAAATAGCTAGCGTAAATCACGGGAATTCAGGCGAGCATTCAAAATAAAGCTAATATAATCAAAGACCTACACACAAAACGGATTCCAAGAGCGCAAGCCCTTGGACGGGTTTTTGCGAAGCTCCAAGAGCTCAGAGCTTCTTTAGACTGTAGTACATTGATGAGCTACTAGATTTCCTTTTTCAAGTCTCCCTTTTTATATCCCTCTTTTTGAGTTATAGCCTGAACAATTTTCTCGCGAGTGGCTTTTGGGTAGTCTTTCATAAGGCGAGTATCGTTTCCATCCTCGTCTTGAACGTTGGTAGCACCAACCGTTTTGACAACGAAATCATAATAAGCTTGCGGGTCATTGTCGCCGTGACCAAGTGGGGCGTAAACATCGGACTTTCCTTCGTTTTTCAAGAAAACGTCGTGCAATGTGCGATCGCTGTATTTTTTATCGAAAAGAAGTTCGACCTTAGCATCGTAACCAGCTTGCACGGTGGGGAAGATCCCGTAACCCTGCTTGTCCATTTTCAAGGCGCCATAAGCCTTGGTCATCATGTTGCCAGGGTTGTTGTTTCTCCATGATTTGGTGCCATTGTTTTTTTGGATAATGGTTCCATTCTCCAGCTTATATCTGCGTTTCGTTACGCTGGGAGCCCAAACGGCTACGGCCTTATGATCCTCCCACAGTTTGTCTTCATCAGTGATATCCTCAGTAGAGCTTGCAGCCTTGGGTTCATCAGATTCTGCGTTCGTATCGGCTGTCTTTTTGGGCTCTTGAAAAGGGCTTAACTCGATAATCTTTGCCCAAGTTAATGAGCCAACGATTCCATCTACGGGCTCTAAACCGTGCGTCTTTTGGAATATAGCAATTTTTTCCGCAGAAATTGGACCCAAGTCTCCGTCATCTCCAGCTCCAACCGCTACTTGAATGTGCTTACATTTCGCAATGCTATATTTATAGCTTCTGTTGACCCTCGCGGCCTTATCTTTGTCAATGTCGACAGTAGGCTCAGTCGACGAACCTTTGGAGGAAACTTCGTTTTTGCTAGTGCTTAGTGGACGATCTTCGTATCGCGATAGCTCGCGAGTAGAGAGGATTCTTTTACCTATGGTATCAGAATTTGTTTGAGTCGTAGAGCGGTCACTCCCCTCTGTATCATTAGTCTTTGGCGTCGAAGTATCGACTTTACCCGTGTAATCCCAATGCCAACCCTCTTTGATATAGTTTTTAAACCCATAGGTAGCGGCATTTTTCGACAGGCATGTATATGTTTACTGAGGGAACAGGGCAGCGCGTTATGAGCATCTCCTCCGATCCCGTTGCTACATCGAATGATGCTAGCTTACGGGTTTATGACAACGATTTCAGTGGTGGGCAAGCACAAAGCATTACATTAGAAGATTGCGAAGACGGTGACACTCGTTGCCATACTGGGAGCAATATTATTGACACATGTGTTAGTGGAGTATGGGCGCCCCTTGCGAGAAACTGTTCAGCAGGTAAGGTTTGTAGCCTCTACACTTCGAATTGCGAAGTTCCTGCAATCGTTGCGGTCTTCCCCGACAATCTTGTCGTTAGTAAGTCGGATGAACGTAGGATCGAAATCACTGTGGACTTCAACGCTAAGGTTGATGGTACTCTTAGTGTCATTGATCCAAACGAAAAAGTGCAAGATATACCTTTTAGGAGTAAGTCGCGTATAGAGGTGGAGCTAGATCCGTCGGCACTAGCTCTTTATGAAACAAAAAATTATACATTTGTGTTTGGCAACGATATTATAGCAAAGCAATGGTCAGTTAATCTGACGTTAATCCCGTAGGGCTCGTTGTAGCTTGGTATCAAAGGCTTGGGGCATCCCAAGCCTTTTTCATAGCTTTACTGCATGGAGCAAGTTTAACGCGTTCGCTATGTTGTAGATATCAGTCGCGGCTTTTTGTGAGCTTCGTTGCTTCTATTTTCGGTATTTCCCATTAATAGAAGCTAGATGCCGTGACCGCGTGATGATGAAAAGAACAGTTAGGCTACGTATTGTAAAGTCAATAAAATCAAGTCGTTACACACAAAAGAATCCATTGAGACAGGGCATGCCCTGTCTATACAACGCTATCGACAGACAAAACTCTCCGCCTTAGCCTTGATAAAATAACAGTGCTCTGGAGCTTCGCAACTTTCTTTGCACTCGGTGCAAGCGAACTTGCCTTGTTCATTGAGATAACAACGCTCGCCCTCGGCACAGGGAGGACTACACTGCGTACAAGCAAAATTACCATTGTCTTTCTGGTAGCAATTCTGCGTAACAGGACAGGCTGGCTCGCACTCGGTACAAGCAAAATTGCCTTCATCGTTCAGGTAACACTGCTGTGCAGGACACTTATTAGCACAGCCCGTGCAAGCAAAGCGTGCCGTTTTATCTTCGGTACAAATTTGTGGCGCACTGCACGCATCTTCGCAAGCTGCACAGAGCACTTTGCCCGATTCCGAATCCTTGTAGCAGCGCTCGCCGTCATTACAATTTTTGCAAAGATCGCAGCTTGCGCCGTCGCCAAAGAGGATGCACTTATCCCCGCAGCTCACCGCGCTATGGGCGCCTTCCGCCCCGGTTTCCTGCGCACAGAGATAGCCGCAGCCAAAAGCATTGCCTTCTTCGCGCGTGCAATAGCGTAATTTGCCTTCTACATAAGGACAAGGCGTCTTTGGTGAACTATACACATTGCACCAAATGTTTTCCTTATATGACTTTATACTTGTTTCATCAAAAACGCAAACCCCCATACGACATCGGTATTTGAAGACTCCAAAGTTCTTAGTGCAATCCTTGAATGCCAAACTATCGACGGCGCCGCAGGCGCTATCAGTGTTGGGTACACATTTTTTGACACCGCGTTCGTTATCCTGCACAAGGCGGTAATTTGTTTCGCAGCGCAGAGCATCGCAGTAACCCTTGGGGTTGCAAGCGCTCAGAGCTACCCCTTCGATCTTGCGACAATCTGTATTGTCGCCGTCTTCGGCCTGGTCGGGATGCGCGCATTTGTCGACGCGGTTGCGAACACAGGCATTGCCCGAGGTTTTACGGTTTAGGTGATAACCATCGGCGCAGCGACTGATTTTGCAGCTGCCGACCGTATCGCCTTCGGCAGCTGAAGCAGCATCAACAACACACTTTGCCGCGCCCCCAGCACTCTTGTCCACATAGATATTGGGCAGCGTTGTGCAATCTACACAGCGTCGACCGCAGGAACTATCAAAATTCATACATCCCTTTGTCATACAAAGCGCAGTTGGCTTGCCTTCAGCATCTTGACAGGTCGAATTATCGCACATTCCTCTATAGCAAACTGGAGACTCATCATCGCAAACTACACCACAAGGAGCCGTAGCAGTAGTACCACAATGCTTTGGATCGTCCTTGCGATCTGCCTCAGACAAACAAAGGGGTTCCGTATTTTTAAATTCATCAAGAGCACAATTCGTTGTATTCAATGGACATGTATACATGCACTTCCCCTCTAAGCACGTTTCAGATGTGGCACCATTCATCGGGTGGTCTATGCATTTCCAGCCGCAGCTCCCGCAGTTATTGGGGTCATTCCCCATCACATCAATGCAAATATTGCCGCCATCCACACCGCTGGAGCAAAGTTGTAGACCCTCTTCGCACGAAACCACCTTGCAGATCCCCGCAATGCAGGCGCTGCGCTCTGCACACTGCATCCCCTTGTAATCGGCGTGCGAGGCGTCTGAGTTTGTGCAAGCCCCCTTGGCGCCGCAATAGTTGTGGTCGAGCAAGGGATCGATACAGTTCCCATCGCAGAGCACAAAACCCGACGGGCAAGCGCAGACCCCAGCCAAACAGGATTTCCCAGTCTCACAGACGACACCCGCAAAATCATTCGCTGTGCTCTCATTGCCTATGCAATTGCCCTTGGCGCCGCAGTGTTGATTGCTGTTTTTAGGGTCAATGCAGCTACCGTTACAAAGAACACCATTCTCATCACAAACGCATTCGCCATTTTGGCAAATCTCGGCACTGCTGCAAGCCCTGCCCTTGTAATCGGGGCTATTCGGGTCATCCGAACTGCATCTGCCCCCCAGTTTTGCACCGCAATATTGCCGTTCCGACTTGGGCTCAATACATTGACCGTCGCAAGTTAGCTTGATTTTGCTGCAACCGCACTTTCCCTCATCGCAGGCCGTCCCGGCGGGGCAGGCGTTATTGCACTTACCGCAGTGCTTGGCATCGGTCTGGGTGTTGGCACAAACGGAGGATGCGCCGTCTACGGGGCAGAGATTTTGCGCATCGGGGCAGGCGTTTTTGCATTCATACGTCATGCCACTATCATCACTAGGATCAGGTACACACTTATAATTCGCTTCACAGCGCCTAAGTTCGCTATGGTAGTGGCAGCCCTTTGAATCCAACTTACAGCGTTCTGACATTAATTTTGGGGGTTGATCGGCTCCATCACTTACAGGCGGACATCTTTCGCCTGTAAAGTTCACAATGCTCTCGTCCCAACCACAGGCCGAAAGCAAGCAGGCACAGAGGAAGAACAGAGGAAGAACAAATATTTTGTTGCGAAAAAGCATCATACACTCCGAGTTGTAAGGTCTGTCACGCTGTCATGTTTGTAGGGGCTTTCATGCCATCAAAATTGCACGTATTATTCGCTAAAATGTGGATAAATTCTCCACACTTGATGCCTAGAAAAGCTCTGATTCATGCAAAAAGAGTGAAAAAGTCACCAGAATAAAGCAAAAAACAGCGGAGCCTTCGTAATAAAAGTCAATAAAATCAATGCTGTGTATAAACAACGGGTTCTAAGAGCGCAAGCTCTTAGCGAAGCGCGGGGCAGCGCCACAGCCATAAAGCAGAATCTCTGCTTCATTTCGATTGTCGGTGTGTTCCGAACTGTCCTCGCAGAGGGGGTAGCGCAAGATATACGAAAAAAGGCGCTTACTTTCGCAACTTGTGCGGTGGTTGAGCGTATAGCAAAAACAACGCACAAGTTATAGCGAAAGTTAGCGAATTTTTGAAGTAGGCTTGCGCGAGGGGGAAACTTCCCCCCTCCAAAAAAATGTCTATTGAACTAATTTTCTACTTCTCATTGATAAAACGGCGCTACAAAAGGTCGGCGCTACAAATGAATAGCTTGAAACTCCCCCCAATATAAATCTAAGGAGATATTTGCGCTGATGCAAGACGTGGTGATCAATGCGCAGAGTCGTTTGGGAGACTATGGCGGAAAAGGGCGATAGCCTTAATGGGTTTGGGCTTTTTTAGCGCGCGCGGCCTAGTCCCAGATAAGTTCCTTGCATTCGGCGTCGATGTCGTTTTGCGATGGAATATGTTCGTGTAAGGATAAAGGGCGACGTAAGCGTAATGTACGCCAGCCTAGGGATTTGGGGCCTTTAAAGTCTTTGTTGGGGTTGTCGGCGATGTAAACGAGGCTATCGCCCCTCAAGTTGAGGGCTAGCTCAAGTGCTTTAAAGCCGATGGGCGATGGCTTGGGGGCATCGAGTTCTGCGGTAAAGATAATGGGGGCTGCGTACTGTTCTAGCCCCAAAGCCTTTGCTTTTGCGCGCTGCGAAGCTAGGGGGCCATCGGTTAAAAAACCGATTTTTAGCTCTTTTGCCGCTCGCTTAAGACAGAGTTCGGCATCTGCTAGTAAAGAGATTTGCGGCTCATGTTCGCGGTATCTTGTAATAAGCTTTCGCACAAACTCGGCATCGACCTTGATTTGTAGCTGCTCAAGCGCAATGTTAAAGGTGTTTCCTCGTACGCCATTCAAAAACAGTTCCCAGCAGTGCTGGCCGAAGCCCTTCACGGCGTAGCGTTCGTAAACCAAGTCGTTTAGCGCCAAAAAGCCACTGCGTACGTAATCGCGCTCTAGGTACAAGCTGTCGTCTATATCGAAGATGATGCCGCGCAGTCCACGATCGATGAGTTCTTTTATTTTCATGCCATTACCACGCTTTGGCCTAGGGAAGCTCTGATGAATGCAAAATGCGTCAATTTGTGTAGGGGCAAGTTTCAAAGTTGCCCCTGATTAAAGCAAGAAAGTCAGTCTGCATTCAAAGCTAAGTCAATAAAATCAATGAGTTACACGCAAAATGAACTCCAAGGGCGCAAAACCTTAAACGGAGTTTAGAGCCGTAGCCCCCATAAATCGGAGCCTCCTTCACCAAGGAACTATTGCAGCCAAATCGCGGAAGTGTCGCTGTTATAGCTGATGCCGAAGGTGACGGACTTAGGTAGAACCACGGTGCCAAAATCGACGTCGGTTTCATCTACGGGTTCTGGCCGCTGTTGTACAAGGACAGGGGCGAGTGCGCGTTTGCAGCATTGGCTAAACTCTGCATCCGCAGGGGAGTCGCTAAGGGGATTGCTGATGCTGGGTAGGACTTCGCGTCCAAAGAGTTGTGACGTCAGTGGTAGCGTAATCACGAAAACTCCCGTGTTTTTGTGCTGTCTACGCTGCATAGCGCTTACGCAAGATTCTATTCCCTGGCGGTTTCGTAGAATCTTCTGCGTAAATTCGCGTTTTTCATCGTCGTTTTGTACGTTTGAGTAGAGGAAGGGGCCGAGTACTGGAGCTTTTGTGTCGATCTTGAGCTTTACTTGTGAAGCAGCATCTCGAAAAGCTTGGGGGGTCTTTGTGTTGATATACTGAAAGCGGTGAGCGAAACTTTTGTTTTTATCGGCAAAGTCTCGCATTTTCTTGAGTTGCTGTGCTCCTAACCACAAAATGAGCGGACGAATGGGAAGCTCACCGCGTTGTAGCTGGGCAAAGTAGCTATCTAGTGTACTTGGCTCTAGCGAAGTCGCGTCATTTACTAAAAAGAAGGGAAGCCACATCAAAGCGCGAATGTTTTGACTTTGTGGTGACAAATCGCTTGAGTAAAACGTGCAAAGTTTACACCTTAGATTGTTTTCGCGAAGCTTTGCCGCCAGTTCGTTGTTATTGTGCAAAGCCGATAACTCTAAGAGCACATCAGATTGCGCTCGCCACCACAACCACTGCTCCAAATCGTCGCCACTAGCGTTCATTTCTTGATAAATTAGCGTACGCAGCGCAGATGAATCATCGTTCGCAAGGCGCGCTAGGATGATGCGTTGCATAAAGAGCTGCTCGTTTTGCTTATCTGTCGCTAAAACGCTGGCGAGCTGGTGTTCTATGGCGCATTGGCGAAGCTTAGCGGTGTTTTGGGGCAAGGGTGTCGATATTTCGTAGATCGTTTGGAGTTTTTCGAACTGATTGCGGAAACAAGCGTTTGCCCTGTCGATCCACGGATTTTTGCCTGATTTTTCTTGTATGACAAAAGGGTAATACGCAGTGACGTCCGACTTCTTAACACCCTGCAAAAAGCTTTGATCGTGTAGAACATAGAAGCCAGGTTTTAGGGGTTCATCTATAGAAAGGCGTATAACAGAGTTTTCGCCTTGTGTGACTTTCTCGAAAGTCGTTTGCAAGCTCTCAGATGGAATCCACGCGATATTGCCCTCGGCGCTCAAATCGTACCAGCGCTCAGGTAAAATAGCGACGCCGCGCATACTTGTTAGTTGCGCAGATCCCGCATTTAGCGTCTTCGTCCACACATACCAATCTGTAGCGGCAAAACTATATTGATCGCCGCTTGGCCGCATAAAACCAAAACCTCGCTCCGCGTTGCTGATCTGTAGAGCCTCGGGGGCACCGCGCTGTAGCTCGACTAGCCCTTGCTGCGTATGCATAAAAACGCCAGGTTTTGTAGGCAAACCATAGAATTTTGCCGCATCTACCGCAGGGCTTTCTTCGACTTGGATTTCAGTGGCTTCCTCTTCTTGGGGAGCGGAGCTGCAAGCGTTAAGCGCGCTAACGGTGAATAAAATGCACAAAATCGCTGCAATTGTAGTTCGTTTGCTCTGTAATGTCGGCAAATACATGTAAAAAACGCGATTAAATAATTTCCAAGTCTCTGTCACAACTTTACCACTTATACGATTGATAGCCGAAAGATCCTAGCGAAAAGCGCTAAATCTATCTGTTTTTAGCGAGTTCTAGCGCAATATCAAGCTAATTCGCAAAGCAACGATTATTCATACAATGCGAATTGCTAATATCATCACAGCACAAAACGCAAGCACCGTCGCGCAAAACAAAGGGGTTATCGGGGTTCTCTGAATCTGCGCATTTCAATGCTATGCAATTACCCTCGGGAGAACATATGCCAGATACAGCATTTTCTGGCAACGCATCGCCATTGCAATCCTTATGTTCATAGGAATCCACGGGGGCACATTGGGAGTTGGTATTTTCTACGCAAGCTCTGATAGGCTCTGCGAGCTTCTGTGTTTGTTCATCTGCCGACAAGTGAAACCCGCGTATACACTCCTTAATGCTGCATTGCCCCGTCGCTAAGCACTCGCCTTTGGCTGCATGAAAATTTTTGTTACAGTCAATGCAATGCTTTCCGCAATATTGTGCTAAAAATCTACAGGCTTGAACTGCACATGCGTTAAGATTTTCACAGCTGTTATTTTGGCAGCTTCCGCTTTCACAAACTGGAGCATCATCACGGCATTGGATATTACAATCGCCACAATGTAAAGCATTCTTTTGTAGCTCTTCGATTTTAATACATACGGGGTGGGGGTCTGAACTTTTTTTGCAATCTTTATATCCATCTGCACATGCATAAACACATTTTCCATCTATACATGTATTCGATATTTTATCATCTAAAGGCTTATCCGCGCATTTCCAATTGCAAGCACCACAGTGTTCTGGATTTCGTGCAGTAATGTTAACACATTTATAGCTAGCCAAATTGACTTCATTGGGGCAAAGTATTTCATTGGGATTTGCGCATTTAAAGTTTAGACATTTTCCTTCGACGCAGTGTTGATTTTCTGGATTACAAATATTGCCCTTAGTGATAGAACAAGGCGCCTGTGCACCACAATAATTCATGTCATTAGCGGGATCTATACAGTTCCCATCGCATTCTACAAATCCGTGTTTGCATTGGCATGAACCATCTTTGCACATACGTGATTCATCACATTGCTCGCCTATATAATCATTATCGTTTACATCTTTAACATTGCATGCACCTTTAGCACCACAATGTTTTACATTTGTACTTGGGTCTATACATTTGTTATCACAAATGATGCCTTCACAAACGCATTCAGAATCTTTGCAAATCAGATTATCAGCACAAGCCATACCCACATAGTTTATGCTTTCATATGCGGCATCTGTGCATTCTCCCTTAGCACCACAGTGCATCTTGTTTGTTTTAGGATCAATGCATTTGGTTTCGCAAATAATATTTCCTTCGGCACAAAAAACACACGTTCCTCGATGGCAAAGCTCCCCCGTATTGCACTTGTTTCCACAATCACCACAATTTTGATTGTCAATCAGATTATTTATACATACGCCAACCCCCTGATCGTTAGGGCAAAGTTTTTGCATGTTGGGGCAATCTTCGGCGCAAAAATATTCATTATCGTTCACTTCGAATTTACTACACTTGTAGCCATCTTTGCAGCGTTTGATACTTTCTTTATAATTCAAAAGATTAAGCATCTTTGCCACTTCACTAGCATTTGCGGGAGGACAAACTTCGCCTGTGTATTCAGCTAATTCTGCATCTCCATGACAGGATGAAGTGAAAACTAAAAGTGAGAATAAACTTAGGAGAAATAGAGTTTCTATAACGCTGTTTTTTTTATACATACTCTATATTCGTTAAAGAGTCTTTAATTGATTGGGGCCACCGCCCTTAGATGCCGTTTTGTGTGTAGAACATTGATTTTATGGACTTTATTTTAAAGGCTCGCCTGTCTTTTTTGCGTAAATCAAGGGCAGCTTTGAAACCTGCCCCTACACGCAATGACTCATTTTGCATTGATCAGGGTATCCCTAAGAAATGCCTAGCTTTGCAAGCACATCATTTTTTAAACCCGTCGCATTTTTTATGGCTTCCAAAGACTCTCCGCCCTGCTTCATTTGGATGGCTAAGACTACTAGCTCAACTCCCTCTTCTCGTCCCTCCTCTCGTCCCTCCTCTCGTCCCTCCTCTCGTCCCTTCTCAAGCCCCTTCTCTAGCCCCTTCTGTAGCCCCTTCTCTAGCCCATTCTTTAGCCCCTCTACTAGCCCCTTCTCTTTACTGAGTTCTATTTGCCTAAGCAAAGCCAAATAATCGCGCTCGGCTTTTTGCCTTGCTTTATAATTTTCTCGCTTTTGTGGGTCGTCGTAAATAGATTCCATAACGATATTGGCGTCTTTTAATGCTGGTATTTCCATTGATAAGCTCCTGCGTTCTTTAGGGTCACTAGTTTGAATAAACCGCAGCCACTTCATTAAGTTTTCATCCACTTCTTCATGATCACCCGCTCTAAGCTTCTCCAAGTTAAAAAAGTGCATTTCTAACTTATCCGTTAGCTGTAAATGTTTATGGCAATCTAAAATCTTAAATATAGTGTGCAACCTATCGTTAAGTGTATAACCAGAATCTATGATGTTGATAACTATACACTTTTTCGCCTCGGTATAAGCCATGCCCCTACGAAAGCTCTCTATATACATTTCGCACCAGTAAAAAAGCGATCGTTCAGGATACCCATGAATCCAGTGCAATTGTATTTCGACGTTTACCTTGGTTCCATCATTAATGCGTGCTTTCAGATCCATGATGCCAAGCTTGTCGCTAGGAGAAGAGCGAAGCGTCTCGCTCTGTAGTATGCTTAAATCTTCGATGTGACAGTTTAGCACTCGCTGCAAGAAATCAATGAGTATGCTCTTGTTCCTCTCGTCGCCAAAGACCAACTTGAACGCGTAATCACTTGTAAGCCTAACGACAAAATCTTCCTCATGGCACAAATCAGTCATCGCAAACTCCCTCATATTTTTGGGTTCACCCCCAAAGAATATCGTAAGCATTATATTCAATCTTACAAACGCTTGCAAATCCTTTTTATGGAGGCTTTCTTTGTACAAAATAGCTAAATCATTAGGCGCAAGCTAGGGGTGTGCCTATTTTTATTCGTTCTCTAGCAACAAAGAGAGCAATAGCAGACTTCATTGAATGGCTCTTTACTCGAGTGCTTAAGAAAGCTCTATTTATGGGTGGGGCAATGTCTCGCCCAACTAAGGGTATCGCCTAAGAACTCGTTTTGTGTGTAGAGCATTGATTTTATGGACTTTATTTTAAAGGCTTCCTTGTCGTTTTTGCGTAAATCAGGGTAGCTTTGAAACCTGCCCCTACACGCATTGGCTCATTTTGCAATGATCAGGATATCCCTAAGGAAGCTCTGGGCTATTTGTGGGCTCAGCCCCACCTCAGCATTTAGGGCAGCCGCAAAGTCCTGTTTCGCCAAAAACTAAACGGGGCGTCGCGGGGTGTCCCCGCGGAGGGGGTAGTGGCAAACCCGCGCACAGCGCGGGGTTGACACGTAGGGGGACACTTCCCCCACAAAAATAAAAACTTAAAAATAGCCAAATATACGACTTTGCGGTAGCCACACCTCAGCGAGGCCTATGCAATGAAAATTGTTTCGGAGCTTAAGCAAAATAAGACATTTTTTATTGCTGTTGATGCAACGAGTATGAACATAACGGATAAGAAGGATGCGAAAGGGCTCGGCCAGATTGGTTCACGAGGTAGTACACGGGGTTTGTTGATCCAGTCTGCTTTGAAACTGAGTGCGGTTTCATTAATCGTGGAGCCCAAAACAGAGCCTTGTGGGGAAAAAAAGCAGCTGGCTTTTCCTATGTCAAGGATAAGTTAGATGCTTCAACTATTGGCAAAATAGATATAAGCGTACGAAGATCGCCTCAATCGCACGAGATAAGGGTGGCGAGAGTCGAAGTGCAGGCAGCCAAGATTGAACTTCGCCTAAATAGTAGTGATGTAGAAGATTTAGCCAAGCCAAAAGCTAAAAAAAGAGGCTCTCAGTTCATTTGGTCTTCTAGCCTCACGTTTTACGCGTCAAAGAGCAAGACCCCATTAACAAAGAATTCAAAGCGATTGAATGGCTTCTGTGGACAAATCTAGCAGTTGACACGCTCAATGATTGCCAAGCAATTATACAAAGCTATGCATATCGTTGGGTCATTGAGCTCTTTCATAAACAATGGAAATCAGGAGATATGAATTCCGAAGAAACGCAACTAATGTGTTATGATGCGATTACGACGCTTCTTAGTCTAATGGTAGTGTCAACGAGTATCCTTCAACGCATTGCGATTTTAGCAAGAGAAAATCCCGAACTGGACGCAAATGCTGAATTCACTGAGGCGGAGATCGCTGTTTTGGAAGTCATAGAGCAAGAGAACTTTAAACCACATATGATGAAAAACACAAAACATGGTATCATTGCTTGGGCTGTTTTGCTTATCGCGTACCTAGGTGGATACGTGGGAGCAACCGCTTCTAGAGGACGCCCTCCTGGAGCTATCGTGCTCGCAAGAGGGTATCAAAGATTTAAAGAACGCTCTGCCATGATTCAAGAAGTCTTTATAGATAGAAAGAGATTTGATAAACTTTACTCAAGATTCTCTTGAGTTCCTGCGGAATGTTTTAAGTAATGCTGAGGCTTTAGCCCCCACAAAAACATTAATCTCAAGATGGGAGTGTCCACGCAATGCAAAAATCTAAGTCTGAAATTTGGGAACAGATCGCGACGTCGCAAAGCCATGCAGTCATTGAGGCAAGTGCCGGAACGGGTAAGACGTTCACGGTGGCGAAGTTGGTGGTGGAGTTGGTGGCGCGGCGCGTTTGTGCGCTCGATGAGATCTTGATTGTGACCTTTACGCGGGCGGCGACGGCGGAGTTGCAGGATCGCGTGTTACGGTTTTTGAGGGCGGCGGAGGCGCAAGCTGAGGGGGAGGAGCGCCGAGCGTTGCGGGCGGCGATTGATGGGGCGCACCGTGCGTCGATTTACACCATCGACAGTTTTACGCAAAAAGTACTAAGAGCCAACGCGGATTTGACACGGTTTCCGAGTCGCTATGAGCTCTGCACCGACGATCGCTTACATCAAGAGGCGTTTGCGCGCTTTTTGCGAAAACACGTGTTGGACGAAAACTTCCGCAAGATTTTGGCGGCGTTTAACGATTTAACCTATAAGTCCAAGGACTACACAGAAATACGTAAGCTGTTGATGCAGTGGTCTGGCTTTAAGGGCGAGTTGTATCCGAAAGCGCATGATGATGCGGAAGTTGTGCAGCTGTGGGAGGGGATGCGTCGGTTTTCAAAGCGCTTTGACGTAGAAGAATTCGGGGATGTCTTGGCGCAGTTTTTTATAGACGCGTTCCTGGTTACGAGTAAGAGAAAAGATGTTGCGGCGTGTGCAAAGAAGATTCACCACGCGTTGCAGACGCCTCATGTCGATTGGAAAGGGGCGACCAAGGACTTTTACAAAATACTCGATGAGGAGAAGAAAAAACGAAAGGGCAAAGACATCCTCGGCGAGCCTAGCGCGCTTCAGCAAGAGCTGCTCGATATTTTTAAGCAACTATCGACAAAGCCCCAACCACTTAGTTATTTGATAAAGTTGAGTGTGTATTTGCCCAGCTATGTGCAAATATATCGTGCGCTAAAGGAGGAGCTTTCGGTATATGAGCATGATGATTTTTTGCGAATGCTTGATGAGCGCATCGGCGAGGAGGCTGATGACGCGCTTGCGATGAGGATTCGGGCGCAATATAAGTTAGCCATCGTCGATGAGTTTCAAGACACAAACCCCGAGCAGTGGTCGGTATTTCGCAAGATTTTCATGCCAGCCCATGGGGAGCAGCGCCTTATTGTGGTTGGCGACCCCAAACAGGCTATTTACGGATTCCGCGGCGGGGACGTGCAAACATATGTGCAGGCGCGAAGAGAAATTGTTTACGGATCGGGTAAGCCATATTATTTATCGAAGAATTTTCGCTCAACGCCAAATCTCATACGATTTATGAATAAACTCTACCTTGAAGATCGCGAGAGAGCGGATCTGCTAACGAGCGATGGGATTAAATACGATTTGATTGAATCTGCTTTCCCAGAGTTGGTGTACAAGAATGAAAAAGATGAAGTCATAGAGGATTTTGAAGCAGTCAAAGTCATGTTGATTGAAGCCAATGAACAAATGCTGCAAGGCGCGCGGGAGAAGAAATTCGGTATAGAAGATGCGCGGGAACTGCTTAGGAAATCGATAGTGCAGCAGATCCAGATTTTGCAGAGCGAGAATTTGAGCTGTGTTGACGGGGAGGGGAAAAAGACGCGAATTGCCGACGACATTGTTATTTTGTGTCCGCGTAACAAAGATGTTGCGGATATGGGCAAAGCTCTGCTAGCGGCGAGTATCGCTTATAAAGTGGACGGCATAGAGGATTTGTTTTGCGTTGAGAATCCTGTTTTTCTGAGTTCGCGCCGATTTTTGCCCTCCGTCGAAGCGCAGGAATTCCACGCATTGCTGTGTGCGGTGGAGCGACCACATGATTTGAACTTGCGCCGCGCTGTATGGAACACGCGATTTTACTCCATAGCGATGCAGGATCTGTTTTCGCCAGAACTCCTCCATAACGACGCGCTCAACGACTTCTTTGGGCGTTGGCAGCAACTCGCCCAAAAGGGGCAGTACGGCTTGATGTTCCACGATATATTGGAGAAAACCGTATTTTCCAAAGAGCGTATTGTGGGTATGCCCAGCCAGGTGTTGCTGCGCTACCAGAGTATAGCCTCGCGGCTAGCTAGTGTTGCGCAAGAGTCGCGCTTTACTATAGGGGAACTCATCTTGAAGCTTGAAGCGTTTACGCGAAAAGAAGAGTTGCCCGAGCGATTTAACCAGTTACCCAAAGAGATTGCCGATGCGAACGTTCGTTTGATGAGTATACACAAAGCGAAGGGCTTAGAGGCGCAGTGCGTTTTTCTGTACGCGATTCAGCGCGCTGCGAATACTCCACCATATCCGCGTCGTTTTCATATTCTTGGCGAAGACGGCGAGACGTATAAGCTTTGCCACCTACTAGAGAGCGACAAGGTATACGACGAGTATTGTGACAAGGAGGAGAAGGAGGAGGCGGAGCGTCTCGCGTACGTAGCGTTAACGCGGGCTGCAGCACTTTTGTATCTTCCGCGATATTTGGGGAACCAAGCCGCGATAGCGCCGCATGTCGATAGTTTGGATGTGAATTTATTGGCCTGCGACGAAGTCGAGTTCATAGAGGAACCATGGATAGATAAGCGCATTAGAACAGGGCAACTTCGCGATGCGGATGACGTTTATCGCACCGATGACGCAAGCGACATATGGGACAAACAAAAAAGCTTGCTCTATCCAGAGATAGAAAAACTCGATCTTGAGTCCAAACGCGTGGTTTTGAGCTCTTACTCAGCGATTGCGCGCCAAATTTCGAGCCGTCGCTGTCCGAGACGTAACAGGAATTTGCTGGAGAACGAGTTTTCGGCTATCAGCGGTGGGGCAAAGACGGGGAATTACTTACACGCTTTGCTCGAAAGTTTGCCGTTTTCGTATGTGGCTAAAGCTGTGCAAGAGGGCTTGGGCGAAGAAGACTACTTGACTAAAGAGGCATGCTCACCTGATCTAGTGAAAGATCAGTTTTTTGTCACTAATCGCTTGCACAAGATTCAAAATCAATACGGCTTTAGCGATGAAAACCACGAACTTGCAAAGCGCATGATCTACCGCATTCTTACCCGAGCGATACCAGTAATCGCGGAGCAGGGGCTTTGTTTTTGCAATAACTTGCGCAAGGAGCTCGACTTCACCTTCCCGATTCCAGAGCGATACAGTGTAGAGCTCAACTTTGATGAACGATTTCGCAGCGAAAAAGGTTTTATCATTGGTTACATAGATTTGCTCTTTTTTGCCAACGATAAGTTCTACATCTTGGATTGGAAGAGCGATAGCCTTGATGACGTCCAACGCGCCGATAAAAAGGCTTATGTTTATTCGCGCTATGAGTGGCAGATCATCGTTTATTCACTAGCCTTGTGTAAAATTCTAAAAATCACAAACAAGACCGAATTTGATGCAAAGTTTGGTGGAGTTATCTACGCGTTTTTACGCGAAGTTGGCGGCAACTCCGAACAAGAGCCATTCGTTATGATGGACACGAGTTACGAAGATATCCAAGGCTACGAAAAGAAGCTTAAGACACACGATTTCTCAGGCGATTCGTAGTTCTAGCAGCCTACTCGCCTGCGAGGCTATTGAATTTTTGCCTGACGCCGGGGGGCAAGGTGTCGGTGGGGAAAGAGCAGGGCCCTAAGCCAATAAATACTAGGGCGCGTAAACAAACCCCGATGGCTTCTTTATACTCCTGTACTTGCTCAACGGACATTTTGTCGTTTGCGGGAATGCCCTCTAGCTGCTCTAGCATCACTTCCCCTATCCGTTTCACTTCTTTCTGCATTTTGTCGCAGTTTTGGGTCATTTTGGACGCCTCTTCGAGCGATTGGCATGACTCCAGAATAGTCTTCTCCTTTGGTTTACACGCTATAAAAGCCAGGCAAGAAGCTAGAAAGAGCACAGCGATGGTCGCTTTTGACATAAGTATCCGCCCTCGTATCAGTTTTCTACATCTAGCCCGAGCAAAGCGAAGTCCGCGGCAATTTCGTTCGCTAGCAGACGATAAAATAAGTAGGAACTATAACCCTTCCACCAAATCCAGTTGGTGTCGTGGTCTACTTCTACAATGATAACGCCCGCAACGTCGTCCTTCATGCGAATGGGGTAGGCGATGGCGGAGTAGGAACCCTCGCGCGACGGCATGAAGTAGTCGCTCAACGGGCGCCAGCCCGCTTCCTTGGCTTCACTGCTCACGCGGGCATCGACGATTTTGCCGAGCGTTTCGTTGACGTAAAGTTCGGAGTCAAAGACGGTACTACCGTCGCTGAGTTTCCCGCCCGTCAACGTGATGCAGCGGTTTAGTCGCACCGCCAAGGTTGAAAGCGATGAGCGTTTGTCGCTGCTGTGTATGGGGAGATCGATGTCGTTAAAGTGCGTAAACCCGTGTGGGTTCACAAAACGCAAAACTTCGTCGCCATGCTTATCGAGGGTTTTGTAGGCAACGGCAAAGCAAGGCGCCTGCGTTGTGCTAGCGATAAGTTTGTTGATACGCTCAATAAAGAGCGCCAAGACGGTATGCAAATCGGCGCTCTCCTCGCTTTTACGAAAAAGTCGCTCCACCGCGAGCTGCTGCTCACGTACCGATTCGATGAGCCAGAGTTGCTGGGCATAAAGGGTGAAGAAGGATGAACGGCGTAAGTACGCGCCTAGCCGAGCGGCGAGTGTTTCGAGTACACGTGATGCGAGCGAAGAGAGCGGCATCGGTTCAAAAAAGTTGATCGACAAAAAGCCCATCAACTCGTTCTCGCTCATTTCGTTGTGCGCCAAAAGCGGAATGAGTACCGTTAACTGCTCTTTAGGGCGATTGGCATTGGTCGAAAACCGGTACACGGGCTCCTGCGTCTCGCCCATCGAAAACCACGCGTTGGAATCGTTGTCGGCGATAAAAATATTGAGCGCCGCGCTTTTGGCACGTCGAGTTTCCTCAAAAGCGCAACCGAGCAAACCCGCTGATTGATCTTTGTTGACGTAAAACTGCAACGACGTGAGCTTATCATAGTCTTTCTCTTTATCGGGCTTTACAAAGAGCTGCTCGCTCACGATCTCAAACTGTACATCGCCCGTCGGCGACATGACCATAGCCTCCAAGGAGCTCGATAAAATCAGACTTACGGAGTGGTCGGCGCCGCACCAAAGAGGAACATACTCCAGCACTCGCTCCAAAAAATCCTTCACCGCCATGTTCTCGCTATCATCAAAAAGCATGCGCAGCGAATTGTGCCTAAACGCGCGAATGGCTTCGTTAATACGCGTTCGTAGCGCCACGACCAGCACATCGGACTTAAAACCAGACGCACTCTCGTTCATCACAAAAGCGTGAATATGCTCGCGCCCCGGCTCCGAAATCGACAGCACCGGCAAAACATAAAGCTCACGCTCGCCCATCGTTTTGGCGAGCACGGTATCGAGCTGCTCTTGTTGTCGCGCCTCGCGCACAAGCCCCTGATAATCCACTGCAAAATCAGCAAGCTCGCTGCCAAACTGCGTCACCCGCATACATACCCCAGGCATATAACTAGCCTCAAAACCGACCAGAACGAAAACCTGACTAATCTTATGGTCGCTGAGCAGGGGAAGCAGGTATCGGTGCAGGTGCACCCCCAAAATCTCGACGCTACCGTCGCCCCAAGGTGATTGAAATTGCATGGAATCGTGAAGGGGAATTTGCATCTTGTTCCTCAAAAAGCCAGATTAGTACCGATACGCCACACTAGGCGCCAAGCCTCTTACGCATCTCAATAGCTTGCGACTCAAATGTCAATTTATTGAAGAAATTTTCTAAGCCTTGCGCCGATTTCGGAAATTGTACGCAAAGCCACTCAAGACCCAAAGCATCCACCTGCGACTGCAAGCAGTTCACTAAGCCCGTCCCTACGCCACGACGTCTGTATTCAGGCAGAATAAATATTTCGTTAATGTTGGCATAGCGACTCACTTCAAAGAGCGAAGCCTGCGTCTCAATGACCGCTGCAATGTAGCCCAAAATCTGCCCATCTGCCTCGGCAACCCATGCCAAATAGCGCTGTTGAGCCAACAATTCTTGGCGCATCTGTCGCATCGTATGCGCAAACAGCTTCTCGTTAACCCGCACCTTGGCGAGGGCATCACGCGCTGCGTCCAAGGCTTGCAAGTACAATTGTTGCACCGCGTCGAGGTCCTTAAGTAAAAGTGGGCGATAGCTCAGCGAATCCATAGCCTCAATATCCTCAAATTAACTCGTATTTTCCTGTTCAATATATTCTTCTTTAGCTCGGGGGGGAAGTTTCCCCCCGCGCCAAAGCCTCCTCATAACTCGCCAACAATCGCTAAATAAAATGCGTTGTATGCGCTTGTTTCGCGCATCCACCGCATTTTATGCGATTGTAGCGCGACTTATTCGGGGGTCTTTGGCTCCCCCCTCGCATACGCCAGTCTCGCACTAATCTGGCGCCGTTACACGCACGATCTCGGCGAGCGAGGAAGTTCCGTCGAGTAGTTTTGTGATACCCGCTTGGCGTAGCGTTTGCATGCCGAGGCGTATGGCTTCCTCTTTAAGTTCGGCCGTAGAATAGCCTTGAAGTACGTAACCCCGAAGTTCATCTCCAAAGACCATCACTTCATACAAGGCTACACGTCCTTTGTAGCCACCGTTACACTTACTGCAACCCACGGGTTCAAAAATTTGGGCGCTTGGAATTTTGTCTTCAGGAACTTGTGCGCGGCGCAAAACCTCGCGATCCACCGCCACCGGACGCTTACAGTTGTTGCAGAGTTTTCGCGCCAAGCGTTGTGCCAAAATAAGGTTAACCGATGAAGTGAGCAAAAAGGGCTCTATGCCCATATTGAGCAGGCGCGAAACTGTGGATGGCGCGTCATTGGTATGTAGCGTCGATAGAACCATATGTCCCGTTAAAGCGGATTTAACAGCGATCTCCGCAGTCTCGAAGTCGCGGATCTCGCCAACCATGATGATGTCAGGGTCTTGGCGTAGGAATGATCGCAGAGCCGAGGCAAAGTTCAGGCCAATGGCGTCGACAATTTGGACTTGGTTGATTCCCGTTAAGTTAAATTCGACTGGGTCTTCCGCTGTCGAAATATTGTCCGAAATAGTATTGAGTTCGGCAAGTGCCGAATAGAGCGTAGTGGTTTTACCAGAACCCGTGGGACCAGTAACCAAAACCATGCCAAAGGGGCGGTGTATCGCTTCTTTAAAGGCGTCCAGCGCTTTTTGCTCAAAACCGAGCTTGGTCATATCAAGCTGTAAACTGCTCTTGTCGAGCAAACGCATAACGACTTTTTCGCCAAAAAGCGTAGGTAGCACCGAGACTCGGAAATCCATCTCGCCCTTTTTACCAAGCTTGAGCTTAATACGGCCGTCTTGTGGCAGGCGTCGCTCAGCGATGTCAAGGTTGCTCATGATTTTAATACGGCTAACCATCGCGTTTCGCAGCCGCAGCGGCGGCTTCATAATCTCTTTTAATACGCCATCGATGCGAAAGCGTACGCGCATGATTTTTTCGTACGGCTCTATATGGATATCGGAGGCTGCATTTCGTATGGCATCGATCAAGATCGCATTGACCAAGCGAACAACGGGCGCTTCTTCGGCAGCATTCTGCAGATCTACGATGTTGACGGTTTCTTCGGTTTCGCCAAAGTCGATGTCCTCGAGGTTAAACTGATCAAGAAAGTCGTCTTCTTCTTCTATTTCGTGGGGGCGCACAAAGACGCCATCGGCTGGGTAGTGCTTTTGGATCGCGTCGCGAATACTCTGCTCTCCCGCAACGACGACTTCGATGTTATAGCCCGTTAAAAACTTCAGGTCGTCAATGGCAAAAATATCTGTGGGGTCGCTCATGGCAACAATGAGCGCTTGAGCAGAACGGCTAACGGGAAAGCACAAATGTTTCTGTGCCATATCGCGCGGTATGAGCTTTAAGAGCTCTTCGCTCACTTCACCTAAGTCTTCGAGCTGCACAGAAGGCACGCCGAATTGGCGACTTAAAAAATGCGTTAATTCGCTGTCTTTGACGTAGCCGAGTTTCGTAAGATGACCCGATAATCTACCACCACCTCGCCTTTGCGCTTCCTTCGCATGCTCCAGTTGTGCACCGTTAATGAGTTGGCTGCGCAATAGCAATTCACCAAGTTTTGTCTCTTTGTTACTAGACATGTCCCTCCTTTTTGGCCTCCGCTCTACGCGAAACGCGCAAATGATAACGCCAAGTCATTGATAGAGCAAGTATTCATTTATAATGCAAGAAGCTGTGTAAGCATCTGCGGCATACCGCTAAACGCGTTCCAAGGGAACTGCCCTTAAGCGGCTTTGGATGGCTAGCTCCAGCAGCACGAAGTTTCTCTAGCCCCCCACCTCGTTTACCGAGCTCACCGCTTGACAGCCGCGTTGAGCTACAGTAAATTACTCGCGCGCAAGCTCTAAGGGAGCGCAGAGCGCAGAGAGTTTGAGCTTATCTTTTATTGCAAATTAGGGACTCGCGATGTATTTATCCGACGATCAAATTAAAGAGATCCATCGTTCAATCGAAGAGCAACGTCAAGAAATTTTAACCAAAATGCACCAACGCAGCGACGAGGGTTACGAGCCTGAAACACGCGGTGATGAGGCAGATATTGCGAATTCCGAAGGCATTCGCGTTACCATGGAGCGCCTCCAATCGCGCGACGAACGGCTGCTGAGAAAACTCGAAGAAGCGGCGCGCTGGATGGACGATGACGACTTTGGTTATTGCGGGAGCTGCGGCGATGAAATTGGTTTCAAACGCTTGTTAGCTCGCCCTGCCGCGAGACTTTGCATTGAGTGCAAAGAGAGCGAAGAGCAGAGAGAGCGTGGCTACTACCACCCAAGACCGCGACGACCCAAAAAATCGACACGTCGAGACGATTAGTCATTAGTAAGGCAGGCTTTTAGCCTGCCTTAGCCATTTTGGTGAAATCGCTAACTTGCTTTTATGTGGACGTACGTTCTACCAAAAACTTGGACGTTGTGCTTGGCTATTGTCTGTGCCGCCTTCTTTGCATTCCCAGGCATAGTTTCGACACAAGAGCTGCGCCCCCAAACTCTGATGCTCGCAGCGGATGATCTTAACTCTAGCTCTAGCCACGTGAGCACGCCCACAGCAGATGATATTAGTCCTGGCTCTAACTCTAGCCATTTGAGCACGCCCGCAGATGCTAGTATAGCCCAAACAGACGCGGCTAAGTCGTTGATCCCAGATGCGATCTATTACACTGTACAAGAAAAGCACAGTTTTGCCGTACAAGCCGCGCATTGGGGTGTTCCAAGCAAAATTTTATTAGCGCTGAACCCCACTTTTAGCATGAACTCTGTTTTACAAGCGGGTGACAAGCTCTGCGTTTTTCGCGCCAACGCTCAAAGCAAAGAACCGCTCTCTATTGGCCGAGCTTCGCGCGGACGATTGCAACACGCTGTCCCTATGCCAGAGGGCGAGGGATACTTTTTGCGAAGCTACCGACCGAGATCTTGGGCAACGCGCAATACAATCGAAGCACTGATTACAGCCTTTAGTGCTTACGCACAAAAATACCCCGAAGGGCCTCGCGTCAATCTTGGCGACCTATCCAAACGACGTGGCGGCAAGGTCACACCACACTCATCCCACCAAAGTGGAAGAGACGTAGATTTTGGCCTTATCGTTACTGATGCGCCAGACCCCAAGCATCCTGAGCACTTTCAGTATGCTAACGCCCAGAACCTTGATGCCGAAAAATCGTGGTTCCTTATTCACGCACTCATCAAAACGGGGGAGGTGCAAAAAATTTATTTAGACGCTAAACTGCAAAAACTATTGTATGTTGAAGCAGCCAAAACGCTCAATGATGAAGAACTCAAAGCGATATTTCCCTTGCCGAGACACAAAGATTCAGCCTCGGCCATATTCCAACACTGGAAGGGACATAAAAATCATTTTCATGTGAGATTTAAGTGCCCCGCTAAGCAGTGGCGCTGTAAAAGCTAGGGTACTGCGAAGCTGCTACATATATTAATAACTAGTCAGGATGGGGTAATAGCTGGACTATCCTTAAATGTAGAAATCATGGGAAAAGGCTAAATATGAAAACCTCGCTTGATACTTTAATCCACCTTTATCCGCGACGCGAAAAACAGAATCGAGCGCTTGCTAAACTTGGCATGTACGAGCTTGCGCGCTTTGCGCGCCCGAGCTTGGTATCGCTTTTTGCAAAAAAACAAATCTTGCGCCTCAGTATTGAGGAACTCTCGCTGGAAAATGCAGAATCGACGGCGGATCTTATTGTTTCGCTGACGAGCTATCCACCGCGAATCCCTACGCTGCACATCACTTTGCGCAGCTTACTAAACCAGCGAGTAAAGCCCAAACGCCTAATTTTGTGGCTCGCTACACGGTTTTTCCCGAATGAAATAGCAGATTTACCTAAAGAAATCGTCGAATTACAAGATGCGGGTTTAGAGAACAGCTTCATAGACGATGATTACAATTCGTATAACAAGCTTATTCACTGCTCCGACTACGATTTGCGCTGCACTCACGCAGGCTTGCGTTCGATTGCGCAAATCTAGTCTCAGTGGGCCAACAACTCGTAAAACACTTAGTTTTACTCGCTTCGACCCCTTGGACGGAGTTTGGGGCGCTAGCCCCTATAGAACACTTTCTTGTTTAGGAGGAAAATGATGCTTCGCTACAGACGTCATATATTTGCCATTTTTGTCGCACTTGCCATGAGTTCATGTTCACCGAAGTCGCCGCCCAAGCAAGACACTGCCGAGGAAGTGCCGAATGCGGTTGCCGAAAAGAGCAATGTTGGTAAAGAGCAATGTTGGTAATGATGAGCAGAGCGACACAGAAACCGCAGCTGAACATAAGTCAGCAGGCGATGCCGCAGCTGTGATTAAGGACGATTCTGAAAAATCCGAGGAATCTGAAAAAATCGAAGAAATCGCCTTGCCAACTTACGATTTTAAGGATGCGGACTACGAGTTTTATGCCAAATACTGTGGGGAGGAAGAAAAAGCATACCTTCAAGAGGACGAACTCGCGACGCACGAAAATCTATTTATTGCGCTACACCAGAGGGGCGGGGAGAAAACAAAGGCCAAACTCAAAACAATAGCGTCAAACTGCTTTGATGATGACAGTGGCATAGAGATTGATATTTTAACAGAGTGCTTTGGCGTTGTGCCCGTAAGATACTTTTTTTACCAAGAGCTCAATCTTGATACAAAATCCGTGGAAGAAATCGAAAAGTTAGCGGAGCGCTACTTATATTACACCCCCTATATTAATGACGATGGCTATCCCTACAAGCGAGATTTAGACTGGGAATTTCGTGTCGCAGAAGAGGGGGACTTTGGATATAAGCCAGTAGCCCCAGCGTTTCGCCAAAAATCCGCCATGCGTCTCAGACAGTTGGCAATGTCGATTGATCCGCTAAAGACGGCCAAGTTATGGATGCAGCGCGATGTCGCTGCCATGTCCCCGTGGGAGGCAGAAACGCTGCTTAAGCCGCTGCAAAAGCTAGCGGCCGAAAGCACAGATGCTTCGGCAGAATTGCTTTTAGCGGGACTGTATTGGGGCGGATTTGTGGCGCCTATTGATTTTACTAAGGCGCAGCAAGCCTTTGATAGTGCCCTAAAATAGAAGCCCATGGAGGAACTTTTGGATCAGATCACGGCAGTTGGCGAAGCTTTGCGCAAAGCAAAACGCGAAAAAGCGTCTTACAGGGAATTTGTTCGGCATTGGGCAAAGGCTGCAAAGGAGAGCAAATCCCCGCCAGTCTTATTGCGCCTTGGCATGGGCATGTTGACGATTCGCGACGTGGCAGCGGCAAAAATTTTACGAACAGCCCTAAACAATGGGGGCAACGCTGCATACTATTTCGCTTTGTTGGAGGCAGAGTTTTTAAATTAATCGCCATCGCTGGATGATATCCTACCCAAAATTGATGAGGCTATCGCGGCCGATGACACTGGCATGTTTGCGGCGAACTGCGCTGTGAACCTCCTGCATATGCCTGATATTGTCGATCGCAAGCTTGCGGAAAAAACCGCTGAGGAAATCATCAACAAAGAGCCCACGGGCACAGCAGCGTGGTATGCGGGCGTTGCGCTGTGGTTTTTTGACTCAAAGCGTGATAATAAAAAAATCGCCGCCTATCTCAAACTCGCCGCAGACAAGAGCCTCAACGCAGGTCTTGGACACTGGGCAAGCGCCTATGCGCTTTTACACGATGGAAAAACGGGCTACCGCATGGGGAACTTCTCCCACCGACTCTACCAACGCCCTACACCAAGCTATCAGGGCTTTGAAGCCCTAGTCGATGCCATCGAAGCAGAGCATTGCTATTGCGACTACGAACACTTTCCCGATCTCTATCACGGCTGCGGGACAGAGGGAGTTGATAGTACCAAAGAGTTCTTAGCAGCGTTGCGAGCTTGCGTGCAAGAGTGCAATCGCTATCGCCTTGACGCCAATGAAGAGATCTTTAAAAATGTAGGAGAAAAGGCTGCAAAGCTCATGAAAAGCGAAAAATTTGCAGATTTTAAAAATAAAATCTCTAAAATATCCCAAAGAACCGATCTGCCTTGGCAGCTCAAAAAACCTCAATATCTGCAAACTCCCTACGAATCAGAGTATTATTATCTCATTGAATTATGATGAGAGCATCGAAGATGATGGAGCCGAAGCAATGTGAGTTGAGGGGTTGTATTTATCATATTATATGTGCAGTCTTTAGGGTGGGGGAAGTCTCCCCCTAGCGCAAGCTTCCCTCACAAAATGCCTGTGTTCGCGAATATTTTGTGCATCGTTTTGGCTACTCGCCGAACCGCTGCACAAAATTCGCTTACATGGCATTTTTTCGGGTGATCTTGCGCTACCCACTCCCAGCAAGATAGCCGCATAATTGTGCCTTAAATGGCAGCAAAGGGTTCGCCAAAAGCCAGCTGACAACACAGACGCAACGCGTTCACAGCTCAACATACAACAAGCAGAAGACTTCAATACGTCAATAAATTATGAAAAACACCCTGCTACAGTTCATTAATCTTACAGATTTGCTCAAAGCGAGTTGGATAGCGTTTTTGCGCTTTCCCCTCCCCATCCTTGTCGCACTCAGCGTAGCCCTCTTGATGATAGGGCAAAATCATCACCTTGGCATCGCTCCAGAGAGCCTAGAACTTTCGCTAAGTTTTGGATTTTTCCTGCTTGTTGGCGCTCAAATTTTCTCTGAACACTTCCCGCAGCGCTGGCCGCGAGCGGCCCTATCCCTCGCCGCCTTGGGACTTACAGCCGCACACTATTATTGGATCGAATTTGCCAATAAAAATTGGCCACATTGGCTCTATCCACAAGTTCTCCTTTTCTTTGGGGCTGCAGCCATCGTTGTCGTCCTTGCTTTGGGGCTGCGGCAGCGCGAAGCCATGTCCTTTCGGGCGCGCATACTTTCGCTCATCACAGCTGCAGCCTACGGATTGCTCTATGCCGTGGTGCTCTTGCTTTGTGTTTTGGGCCTCATTTTTGCCGTCGATAAGCTCTTTGAACTTCATTTTAATCGCTTATATGGCGATTTTACCGCAGTAATTATGATCTTCCTGATGCCTGTCTTTGTCCTCTCGAAGATCCCCAAAATCGATGAAAGCACAGAATACCATGAAGGCCGAGCGGCGGAAGTGCTTTTCCTCTACATCCTGATACCCACACTCTGGCTCTATTCGGGCATACTCTATGCGTATTTCTTGCGCATCCTTGTATTGCAGCGTTGGCCCGAGGGCATCGTGGCGAACATCATTATATGGTATAGTTTGGTGGGCATCCTTGTTTTGTTTTTTAGCCAAGGTCTGCGCCAACGCTTTAGATCTGCACAGATCTTCCAGCAAGTGTTTCCCTTCGTCCTCATTCTGCCCTGCATTGTGCTTTTCATGGCGATCTTTGTCCGCCACGCGCACTATGGCCTAACGCTGTGGCGAGTCATTTTGATCTATGCGGCGGTGTTTTTAGGCGCCTCTGTGGTTTATCTGTGTCTGCGTCGCCAACGCCGAGATTACCGCAGCTTGCTTGCCTTTGCCTTGGTCATGGCGATAAGTGCCGCCGCTGGCCCCTTGAGCGCTAAAGCCCTAAGCCTGCGAAGCCAAGTGGCGCGCATCCAAAGCCTTATCCACGAAAACAGCGCAGCTGCCGATGTGAATACATGGCACAAGGTCGAGGCTATGCAGGCAAAGCGTTTAAGCGACAGCCTGCGATACCTACGAGATGCCGACCTTTGGGAGGATGCAGGAGAGCTTGTTGCTGGACTCAGCAAGGACAATCTCTGGGAAGAGACCCAAAAAATGCTAGAAAATGTCTCCGAGGAATACGTCAATTCACAACACCTCCTCCTTGCCTTGGAGAACGCCCCCCTCAACATTGGCGGCTCCCGATTCATGCAGCACTTTAATCAATTCATGTGGAGAGAGGATGGTGGCCTTGATGCGAAAGGCAATGTCACTTTGCATTTAGCGGAGGATGGTGAAGGTATTACGTTGCACTTTTCTATCCTTACAATCGCAGAGAAGTATTTCTATAAACCAGGACTTCGCCCTGCGATGAAAAAATCCCAATACATCAAAGAAGACGGAAAATATCTTTGCCACGCCGAAGATCTGAGCCTCTTTACTGTTGCCAATGGTCGCTTATTGCGAGTCGTTTTCCACGAATTGAGCTTTTCTCGCGACAAGGGTGAAGATTTTCACAACATTAGTGTGGAGGGTTATGTGTTTTGGGGTTGGGATTATGTTGATGCGCTGCTTGAGCGCACAATCCTTACGGCATTATTGCAAGCAGCTCACCCTAGGGTTGTTAAGCCTTAGGGAAGCTTGGGGCTAGCGCCCCAAACCCCGTCCAAGGGGCACGCCCCTTAGAACCCGTTTTGTGTGAAATGCGTTGATTATTTTGATTTATCAAGTGCAGGTTTGAAATTCGTCCCTACTGCTTTTTGACTGTTTTTGCGTTGATCAGAGCCATATTTCGTGTTTTTTGCTGCAGTGCGTTATTGCGCCAATAGCTCATGGGGGGGGGGCAGCGCAGGATCGCCGAGACAAATTTGCAATGAGCGTATTTTATGCGATGGTTTGCCGATTAGGCGAAACATCGCATAAGATTCCACGCGAATTGCCGAATTTGGCGAGGAAGCCTGCGCGTAGGGGCGGCGAAGCCCCCCGCCAAAAGAAAACGATGGTTTTTGCACACTTATAAAGACACTTGCACAAGTCTTGTCATACATGTAGCATTTGCGCCGATAAGTTCCGCATGGAACATCAAAATGGCTTACAAAGGCACGTTGTTGCCCAAATTTTACACAGGATTTAGCAATGAGTGAAGAGAAAACTTCGACGAATGGCGGTAAGACTGGTATTATGTACCAGTTAAAAACGATAAAACCGAGCTTCTGGTCTGCAAACATCATGGAAGCATTCGAGCGACTCGCCTATTTTGGCGTGCGAACGATTTTGCCGCTCTATATGGTTGGCACCGAAACTGGGCGCTTAGGGATGAGTTACACCGAAAAGGGGGTCATTTTCACGGTTTGGGCGCTTTTGCAGTGTTTAATTCCTATGATTTCGGGTGGTTTCACTGACAATTACGGTTACAAAAAAAGTTTGGTTGTCGCGTTTACGGTGAACATCATCGGATATTTACTCATGGGGAACGTATTGGAGCTAAGCCCGTTCTTTGGTGGAACCTTTGTTCCGATGCTGATAGCGGCGTGTATAGTTGGTACGGGAACCGCAATATTTAAGCCACCTGTGCAGGGCGTGGTCGCCAAATCGCTCAACGAATCAAACTCGGGCGTAGGCTTTGGCTTCTTCTATTGGGTCGTCAACATCGGTGGTTTTTTGGCGCCCATGGCCGCGTCTTACTTGCGTGGAACCGATGAAACGCCCACATGGCAGTACGTGTTTTATGGCGCAGCCATCGTAACCGTGATTAACCTTCTTTTTGCGATTTTTGTATTTCGTGAACCAGAGCGCGACCCCAATGCCGAGAAAAAAGCGCCGTTTAGGGTGTTTAAAGAGACCATCGTTGTTTTGGGCAAGGATCGTTCGATGTTGTTTTTCCTGCTCATCGTTTCGGGATTCTGGCTTATGTTTATGCAGCTTTGGGATTTGTTGCCTAACTTCATTGAGGAGTGGGTTGATAGTCGGGATATCGGTGGTTTTTTCGCAAACACACTCGGCATTACGGCTTATAACGACGCGCAAGGCGCTTTTAAACCTGAGATGCTCATCAATGTCGACTCTTTAACGATTATCGTACTCGTCTTGCCGCTTTCGTGGGTTTTTGGCCATTTCCGCATGATTGTTGCCTTGATCGTAGGTATGGTAATTTCGGTCATCGGCTTTTTGGGCGCTGGAATGACGACCATGGGCGTTGGTGTCGCCTTTATGATTTTTGTCTTTGCGATTGGGGAAATTATCTGTAGCCCGAAGTTTTCGGAATACATCGGAATGACCGCGCCGATCGACAAAAAAGCGCTGTATATGGGGTACTCCAATATTCCCTTTGCCATTGGTTGGGCGCTTGGTAACTTTATCTCAGGCCCGCTCAGCGATAATTTTTCCTCCAAGCTTGTATTGGGCAAACGCTTCCTCACCGAACACAACGTTAGCTACGCACAAGATGCGACACTCGCCGATATTATGGCGCAGATCCAAACGGTTTTGACCCAACAACTCGGTCACAGCGTCGATATTTATGAAGCAAATCGCGTTTTGTGGGACGCCTATAACCCGTGGATAGTTTGGGTTATTTTGGCAGGCGTTGGCGTCACCTCGCTGCTTGGAATGCTCGTGTTCTACAAATTTAGTTCCTTGAAGAGCAAAACCACGGTTACGAGTTAAGTAACGCACAAGCTCGAAAAAAGGCGGCCTATTGGACGCCTTTTTTTTAGTATTGGCAGGAACTTTGCGCGGACGACAGCTTGAAATTGCGCTTCGTGCAAAATTCTCGACATTTGCGGCTATTTGCGGCTATTTGCGGCTAGTTTTGCACCGCGTAATCGATTGCATTGGAAGGCGAAAGCGCAGCATAGTACTGGCGTAATAGTCATAAGCCGCAGCAAGAGCTTCAGACTTGAGCGAAGGCGAGTGTAAACTTGTTATTTCGCGCAAGCTCGGGCAGTATCATGCGCAAACGCGAAGGGGGGGGGCTTTGCTCAGAACTCAACAAACTACAGCATTTATAAACCATGTTAAAGAAACTATCGCATCTATTTACGACGCTTCCTCTGCTCATTTTAATAATTTCGATCATTGCCTTCTCGACGATGGAGAAGATGCACAGCCAAGTTCTAAGTCTTGGCGAATCGAATTGGGAGGGTTACAGCGAACTTCGTCTTGTGCCCGAAAAACCCGTTTGTGAAACAGAGGCAGCGCCTAAAGCCGTAGACGAAGCCACGAAAGGCGAGGAAACAGACTTGCTTGGCGGCGACGACGATGAATTTGACTTGGATGCGCTTTTTGGTGAGGAGGAAGAGGAGGCGTCAGAGGAGGCCGCAGCAGCGGCTGCTGCGCTCTGTGCCCAAAAAATTGCCAACTACGAGCGCGTTATGAAAGCCCGAGAGAGTGCTTCACTTCGTAAGTTCGTAGCCATTGAAAGCGGCATAGGCAAAATCGCGCGTGAATCGACGAACTGGGGGCGTGAGTTTTTGGTTTTCGTGTTTTTGTTCGCAGCCCTTGCAACGACCTTGCGACGACAGCACTTAGCGCTGCGATCCCCCCAAAAACGACTCAGCGATAGGATAAGCCAAGGCGTCCAACTCGGTTCAAACCTTTTAGTTGTTTTGTCTTTCTACCTCTACTACCAACAGGATTTGGCCAGCGGGGTAGCACACGTTTCGCAACTGCCGATTTATTGGATGGCTGCTTTTGGGCTCATGGCGTTGGCAAATATTGCACTTTTACTGCGTCCCCTTAAGAATAAAGAAAAAAGCTCTCCCCTTGATATAGCCCTAGGTATACCGCTTTACACGTTTATGGGCTATATCTCCGCTTTTTATTTCTTCGCCGTCGAAGGGCATGGCTCCGGGCTAGCGATCTACATGAGCCAAATCACGGAGCACGCGAGTCTCTATATCAACGTCGCGCTCTACGTCTTTAGCGGTATGATGCTCAAAAATACCAATATCGCCGACAAGTTCTTTGCGCTTATCCGACCTTGGAAGCTCTCGCCCGAGTTGTTCATCTTTATTATTGTTATAGCATCAGCGATCCCCACCGCATACAGCGGCGCCTCTGGAATTTTCGTCATCGCCGCGGGTGCCATTATTTATCGCGAGTTTCGCCGAGCACACATCCGCCCCGCTCTTGCGCAAGCTGCCACTGCGCTTAGCGGATCTATGGGTATAGTCCTTAGCCCCTGCCTACTTATTGTGATTATTGCAGCGCTAAACAAAGATGTTACCACGAGCGAACTTTTTGGCGCAGGCATCAATGTCTTTATCTTGAATATTGTTATTTTAGCGGCGGTTTTGTTTGCCATGCGCAACGCACGCATCAGCGCCGAATCGCCCAAAATCGCCCTTCCCGCCATGGGACGGGCAAGCGTGGAACTGCTCCCCTACATCGCGATTGCTACGCTAACGCTGCTCTTTTTCAAATATATCGTAGGCGCGAGCTTTGATGAATACAGCGCCCCCGTCCTACTTCCCTTCATCCTCGTTGTACTTCTCATCTACGATCGCATCGTTGCGCGGCGCGCCTTCAAACGCGAACGCGCCACAGCCGATGAAGACGCCAAGCCTAGCGAGGTCTTTGGCATCGCGCGCGCTCTGCACGAGTCGGCATCCTCCACAGGAATTCACGCTGGCGCGCTGCTTTCGCTTATGACGCTCTCCATCTGCATCGGCGGCATTATCGACCGCGCAAACCTCAACGCCCTGCTACCTCAGCATTTCTCATCGCCGTTTCTAGCCATGGCGCTGTTATTCGTGATTTTGGTCATCATCGGCATGATCATGGATCCCTACGGCGCGGTTATTCTCGTTTCGGCATCCCTCACCCAAATCGCCTATGCTAATGGCATCAGTCCGCTGCACTTTTGGCTCACGGTGCTTTGCGCCTTTGAACTCGGCTACCTAACACCGCCGGTTGCCCTCAATCAGCTGCTCATACGCCAAATTATCGGCGAGCAGGAGTTTGGACCGAGCGATCCCAAGCACTCGTTTTGGCGCCGCAATGAGCGCTTTCTTTTCCCCGTTGTCGTGAAAGCACTCGTTTTGCTGCTCGTAGCTTTCGTTCCCCTCTTCCTTAAAGCTTAAGGATTGCTAAAGCGTACTCAAGCATTGCAAGCGTTTGTATTTTTTGTGGGGGGCTTTTGCCCCCTACGCGCAAGCTTCCCTCATGCGCGGTGGCTTCGCGCGTGATTTTATGCTTTGTATGCGCTCATTCCGCGCATCCAAAGCATAAAATGCGCTCAGGCACCGCGCCTTCGGGTGATCTTGCGCTACCCCCCGCTATGTTGGTATCAAGCTGTCGCTATGTTTTCTAACTTCGCATGGATAGCTAAAAACGCGATCATTTATGCTTTACAGTGAGTGCGTTCATGCTCGCGCTACGGGGTGGGCGCCTCACTAAAACTTATTCGAGTATGAGATGTCCCGTATTTTACTAGTTGATGATGAAGCCAGCCTCCGCGAGATGGGGCGAATTATGTTGAGTCGTGAGGGCTACGATGTAGATCTAGCCGATGGGGTCGACTCTGCTCTTGCCCGCATTGATGCGTTGCTTGCCGAGGCATCGCAGAGCTATGATTTGGTTTTGAGCGATCTTAAGATGGGCGAAAAAACGGGCTTAGAGCTTTTGCGTGAGGTGCACGCGCGCGACAATTCCACACAGGTTCTCATTATGACGGCCTACGCCACCACGCAAACCGCCGTGGAAGCGATGCGTTTGGGCGCTTACGATTATATCGAAAAACCCTTTAAACGTGACGCATTGCTGGCCTTGGTTGCCAAAGCGCTTGAAAAGCGCGAACTACTGCGCGAAAATCATAAGCTACGCCAGCAGATCCGCGATCCTGAAGGCTTTTCGGGCATGATTGGGCGAAGCCCCGCGATGCGTGCGGTCTACGAAATGATCAGTCGTATCGGTGCATCGCGAACCAACGTGCTTATCACGGGGGAATCTGGTACGGGCAAAGAGCTCGTGGCTCGTGCAGTACACGATCAATCGAGTAAATCACGGCCCTTTATTGCGATTAACTGCGGTGCCATCGCTGAATCCTTGGTAGAAAGCGAGTTCTTTGGCTACGTAAAAGGGGCTTTTACGGGAGCCAACGCCAATAAACAGGGGTTCATAGCGGCGGCTAATGGCGGAACTCTTTTTTTGGACGAGGTCGGTGAGTTGCCTATGTCGATGCAGGTGAAACTGCTTCGCGTTTTGCAGGAACATAAGTTTACCCCAGTGGGTTCAACGGCGGAACAAAATGCCGAGTTTTCTGTTATTTGCGCCACGCACCGCGATCTTAGGGAAGAGGTGGATCGGGGTCGCTTCCGCGCGGACTTGTATTATCGCCTTAACGTCATTCAAATCGACGTTCCACCGCTAAGAGAGCGTCTTGAGGATATTCCCTTATTGGTTTCGCATTTCATAAAGAAGTACGCGAAAATACAAGAAAAGCCCGTCCAAGATATCGAGCCCGCTGCCCTACAGTTGCTCATGTCTTTCGACTTCCCCGGCAATATCCGCGAGCTCGAAAATATCATTGAACGCGCGGTTATCCTTGAAGCAAACAACAGCATTTCGCCCGACTCTCTGCCGCAAGCGCTACGAAATCGCTCGCCTGAACGGCACTTGCCAGCTGCTGTCGAATTTGGAGAGGGCTTTGTGCTCGAAACTGTGGTGGAAGACTTGGAGCGAAGTCTTATTGATCGCGCTCTTGAACAGTCGGGGGGCAATAGAACGCAGGCGGCAAAACTTTTGGGTATCAGCTTTCGTGCTTTGCGCTACAGACTTAAAAAGTATGGATACGACGAAACTTAGCCCAATGTAAGAGTTCTGGAAGGGGGAACGTTTTTTGCAGAAGAAACGATCTTTTCCTTCGGTTTTACACAAAAAACGATTTTTCTAGACCTTTATCGTATGAACCGCATGTTTATGGTTTGAGTCCTGGGGGTTTGTCTTTTATCGTTTTGCAGCTCAACAAAATTGCAGCTCTACCAAAGCTCTGATTTGGCTTCCTATTTTTTAGTTGCTGCGAGTACTTGCTTAGTGGCTATTTCTTGGGGGGTAGCGCGGGATCGCCGAGAAAAAGGCGTTACAAACGCATAAACTGCGTTGGTTCGGCGAGTAGCCGAAACAAGGCAGTTTATAGAGCGTTTGTTGCGCATTTTGCGAGGAAGCCCGCGCGTAGGGGGCGCTCCCCCGCAAAAAATATATCGCCGTAGACTTTGTATACTTGCATCGGGGCTTCAGCTAAAAGCAAGGAAAATTTCGCAATTCCTTTAAGAACTGGCAAAAACAGTTTATTGTGAGTAGGCCGCGTGTCGGCAATGAGAATATGAGCATTGGTTTTTACAGTTAAAGGAGTGGAAATGAAGGATGAGTTGACTTTTTATGCATGTGACACCAAGGTTTTGGAAGAAAAAATCATGACACGTGACATGGTTGAGGGGACAGAGATTGCGGGGCATTTGGAGCGCATGGGGCAACATCTGGGAACAATATATTTACAAAATGTATCGATAGGGGAAATTTTTAACAAATTAGAGGAATTGACGGGTGCGCCGTACAAATTTTTGATGGGGCGCGGTGAGCGGCGCTTGGATCCGAGTGGGCCGATAACTTATTGTGGGCGGCAGATTCCGTCGGAGTTGGGGGAGTTTAGTTTTCAGATTGATTACATCCAGCGGCTAAAAAAGAAGGCCGATTTGAATGATAAGGAGCGCGAGACGCTTAAAAAATGGATGGAATTTGAGGAGAAGGTTAAGATGGAGGAGAATGACGCGGGTAGTCTTGAAGCGCTAAAGAAGTTTCTAAATAAATATAAGGGACGGACGCCAGAGCTCATTTCGGTTTATACGCGTTGGTAGTGCTTAGGCCTTCAGTTTTGCTGCAATAGAGGTGCGAGATGTCGAAACATTATGAGGCACACGTAGAGAGTGCGCAGAGTTATTTCAACGAGGGCAATTATCAGGCGGCGCGTGCCGCTTCATTGCGCGCGCTCGAATCCAAAGCACCTGCGAATGATAACCGGGCGCTGTGTATACTGGGTTGCTCGCTGCTTCGCCTTGAAGAGGAGGCGGAGGGGCGGGAGGTTTTGGAGCAGGCGATGCAGGTCACGGATAATCCTGTTGTGATGGGGGAGCTTGTTCGCATTTACACGCGGGAGAAGATTTTTGATGACAAATGCGCTCAAACCATTGATAAGGCTATCGAATTGGCACCTGACAATGGGAATGCTTATGTGGCGCGCTACGAGTTGCTAAGCCACAAAGGTTGCTATGCCGAAGCGCTTGAAGATCTTAAAAAAGGCCTGCGCCGTGGGGCGGAGTATCCGAGTCATACGGTTTTTGAAAAAGTGCAAAACTGGGCGCAAATTTTGTGCGATGAGGGGAGGTTTGAGGACGCTTTTAGCTTGACCAATGGGGTGGCGGATTTTTTTAATTCTGTGGAGTTTTTTCTGCTCAATGCGAGACTTGCTGAACTTGCACAAAAACCCCGTGAGGCTGTGCAATACTATAAAAAGTCTTTATCTTTTTTGCGCGCCGGTAAGCTTCGCACGGAGGTGCTAGAGTGTATAGCGAGGCATGCGATTTAAAGTTGGGCTTTGCTTTCCTTTGCTTTGATGCCTTTGGAATATAAGCGTTGCGTGTTTAAAAATCTGTTACGCTTGGAATGATGGTTTGATAGAAAGTAATCTTATGAAGTTTGTGTAACAAATGGTGTAAAGATTTTATTGAAGTACAATACATCACGTTTATTTGGCGTTTTTGGGGCTATATACAAACAGTAAAACTTTAAGAAATGTAAAGATAAACTAATGTTTATGGTATGACATGTTAAGAATATAGTGTTATTTTCAGGAGTGTTTGACTCAAATTGTTTATGCTAGAGGCGAAATATTTTATCATCATATTTATGGCATCTGTCATTGGCTTTGGCTGCGACAGTGTTGCGGAGATAAGCTTCAACGAGGAGCGCATTGCACAAACTTATGTTACAGGTTTTCGAGAACTCGCCTGCGAGCAAGAATTGACTTGTCCTGTAGCTTCGCAGTGTGAGGCGCTGATTTTTTCTATACGCACGACCCTCGATAACACATTAGTTCCAGGGCAAAATCTCTTTCAACTGGGAAGCCCCGTGGATGTGGGGGGTAATTTTACGGCTGCGAATTTTAGCATAAGCCATGCGTGGTTATTCGAGGCTGACGAAGCTGGGGGCGACAAAGTTTGTACAGCCAAGAGCGATTGCAGCGAAGGATTCACTTGCTTGGAGCTACAGAGCATGCAACTCTCTGGTTACTACTATAAACCAGAGCGATACTGCGCTAGCAAAGCCGAGCTTGCGCTACTCGGTGCTCCGAGTTTTACGCAATATGCGCGTGATTTAGACGAAGGAAATTCGCTAGTTCGCGGTTTGAACCGAACAGGCTACGCTATTGCGCTAGCCATGGATAACGCGGCAAGTCTTGATGGTAGCGATGTTGATGGGATTCCCAACGCGGAAGCCGCGTCCGATCCGCAAAAAATGCGACATTCGGCCCTTTCGTTATTCGCTTCCAGCTTGTACGGCGCCGAGACCTCGCCAATCGCTAAAGAATTGCAGAGCCAAATATTTCTTATGAATGGGTATGGCGAAAGCGGTGTTAGCCAAATCGGGCGACACTGGATTACGCAGTTCTCGAAATTCCAGCAGCTACTCAGCGATGCTTATACGCACCCCAGTGGCAAGAGCCCACTTTGGGAAGCGACGCTAACAGCGCTGCGCTACCTCAGCGAGAGTGCGAAGGCAAGTTATGCTAAAGCGCTTATCGTTTTTTCGGCCAACGCGGCGAACTCCGAAACGGAGGACGTTTTGCGTGAGCTGCAAATAACGCGTGAAGCTAACCCCGCCATTGCGCTCCATGTTATCGAGCTCAGTGCGGGGCGCGAAGCTATCAAGCCCAATGCAGATTTGTACCAATTATCGCGAAAGTCCTGTGCGAGCTACCAATTTTTGCGCCAAGCCTCGCAGCTCCCCGATGCTTTTATGCAGCTAGCGGAAACAACGGCTTCACACTGGGCGCTACCCATTGCGATACGACATGACATAGCGCCTAAGACTTGGTTTCGCCTAGCGTTTAGCCTAAGGATCGAGCTTGGCGATGCTAGTGTCTCTCACGACTTGCATCGCGTGCAGGTCAATAACGAAGTACTCGATAAGCGCCCGCTCCTTCAAAGCGAGTAACAGCCTCACTCTTTTCGCTACACGCGCTGACACCTTAATGAACACGATGCAATCTAAGTTACACAAATTTCTTTGTACCACAGCGGTAATTCTGGCGCTTTTGTGCTCCTGGCAAGCGATAGCCCAAGAACAGGTCGCGCTGGAGCTTGAACACGAAAGTGAGAACTCCGAGCTTGAGGACATGAGCGCCGATGAGCATGCCAAAGTTTATGATTTAAGCACGTTGCAGTCTCGGCGCTTCTCGAAGTCAAAAAAGTTCGAGTTAACTCCAAGCATCGCTGTTATTGCGAGCGACATTTTTGTTATCTACCTGCCGTTGACCCTGCGTTTGGCTTATCATTTCAATGAAGCAGTATCTTTGGATTTTCAGGCTAGTTACATGGGTTGCTTCTCGGGGAAGGTGGGTAAATCCCAAACGCGCGCGGCAAGCGAGCATTGTTTACGGTTTTTGAGCGCGGGTTATGAGCGCTTAACGGGAAGATACCAAAGTGCTACGCAGATTCGAAATATCGCGATACAAGAGTGGCAGGTGGCGCGTTTTCATCTGAATCCTATTTGGGCGCCATTTTATGGAAAATTTAGCCTTGCCAACAAGAGCATCGTTCACTTTGATTTGCATATTACTGCGGGCATAGGTTTACTACTCGTGGAGACGATTGGTCGTGAAGATGCACAAAAAGTGAAGTTGCACCCCGTTTTTGAGGGGAATTTAGGCTTTGGTATGAAGTTTTTCTTTCACGATTTTTTGGGTCTACGCTTTGACTATCGCAGCTATCTCTTTCCAAAACAGCGCAAGAAGGGGCTAGGTACGGCTTCGGAGCTTAGCGTTGGCTTGTCATTTTTGCTATGATTCGAGAGTATTACAAAATATTTTGTTTAATAAGCATGGAAAACTGATTTACTATGCAAAAAATAGCTTACATTTTCGTATTTTTAACGAGCTTGCATTTTTTGCCTATGCCTTGCGTAGGCTTGGAGGCAGAGCAGGACTTTGACGCCTTGGTAACCGCTCAACGTCAAACGCTTGAAGCGCCAGCTCTCCTTTCGTCAAAGCTCTACGTAGCCGAGAAGCGTTTTGAGCTTGCCTTACAAATGGCGTACGTTCCCAACGACGATTTTTATAACTATTTTCCCATTCAATTTAGGTTAGGCTATCATTTTAACGATCTTTGGGGGCTGGAGCTACAATCAACACTTTTACTTCTGAAGAGTAAAACGAATTTATCGACTTTTCTCGAATCGAGGTCATCGGCACAACTGGATCTGGAACAGATCAGCGATAGGCAGTTGGCTCGTTTTAATTTGGTCGCAGTTTTTCATCCTTTATATGGGAAATGGTCGTTTAACCGAGTTGGTTTAGGGCATTTTGACTGGGGTGTGTACGCAGGTGCAGGCTTGGTCGTGGTCTCTGAGCCGAGCTCGGGCAAACTCCGCAAATCTGCACGTTTTGACGCTGTCTTGGGAAGTCAGTTTCATTTTTTTATATTACCCTACTTAGCGCTACGCGCAGATTTTGCTGTAAATATTTACCCATCTTTTAACGGCGTGCTTGCGCCCTGTAGCATCGGCTTGGGGCTATCTTACTATACGCCGACGGTTCCATAAATTTGCGCTTACACCGCTTTGTTTCGTTCTTGCAGAACTAATATGATGAAAATAACGATTACGCAGCTTATTCGGGCTTTGCTCTTTGCTATTGCGCTCTTAGCCTTCTCGCAGACTGCCGCCGCCCTAACGGTGAACGACATTATTAATATGGCGAGCCAGAATATTGGGGAGGATGCCATTGTACAAATTATTTTGCTTTCGGAAGCTATGGAGGCGCTTAACGACGAGGATCTACAGAGGCTGCGTAGTGCTGGCTTAGGGGATAAAACGATAGAAGCGATTAAGTCTAAGCAGGGTGCGGGAAAAGCAGAGTTAGCAACGAGTTCGGACGAAATTAGCGAAAGCGCGAAAGATAATGTTTTGCGGTCATATAGTGAGGAGCCAAGTCGTGAAATGGGTGGCGAGCTTGAGCAAACGACTTTGGAGAGTAGCCATGTCGTCGTGGAAGAAAGGGAAGTAAGCGTTGAAGAAAGCGTTGAAGAAAACGCTGACGATTCGCCAAAACGCGCAAATGGGTCAAATCTTACTGAACTCCATTCGCTGGAGTCTTTTGGGCTCGTACAGGTGGCTAAAAGCGGGAACCTTTCTGTGCTTTTGGAGAAGTTTTACGAAAGTGCTTATCAGAGCTTTCTGATCCATGCCGAGGTGCAAGCGAAATACGACAAACTCCAAGAGGAACACAAAATTTCCGTTATGGGTACCGAGTTATTGCCGGAGTTACAGCGTTTGCAAAAGCGGATCCCTAACGATCCCTTGCATGCACTAGCGGGGGCGCTGCGTATAGAGTCTGAGCACAATTTAGAAGCTGATTCCATGGCGCATGCTTTGCTAGATGCCATCGTGGGTTTGGCGGCAAATCGTTTAGGGCTGCATCATGTGGCTGCACAGCGATTGGAACGCGCTATGTGGTTTTCGCAGCCCGTGCACCACTTTGATGAGCTTTTCCTCGCTTACCAAGAAAGTGCGAAGGTTTCTGCACACGTACTAACAGACGCCGAAAAAATACAAAATAGACAGAATTTTATATCTGATAAGCATGCTTCTTCCTTTATATATGCGATAGCGTACAGTTATGTTTATGGCCCCCACAAGGACGAGGAAGCTGCTTTTGAGCTTTTAAGCAAAAATCTTGGCGAAGGTATTAACGCAGCGAAAGCGTTACTTTTAACGGCTTCACGTCGCATTTTGCCACCTCGAAATCAGTTTAAAACGGCGGCACTCGAGCTTGAGCAAGCGACGAGTATTCTAAAGAATCGCAAAGGCGATGAGGCTTTTCAACTCTTGAATATAGCGAATTTGAGTTTAGCGCGCATTATGCATGAGAATAGCGCGCATGAGCAGGCTCATGCCTTTTATGGAATGCTTTCGCCACGTAGCCATCATTTTAAGCGAGCGCGCCTCGAAGACGCTTGGACGCTCTACTTTGGGGGGCGCTACCCTGAAGCTATTGCAGCGACGCAAGTTTTTTACATTCCCGACTGGGAGAAGGACTATGTTCCAGAGCTGCACATTATTGAAGCGGCAGCGCTACTGAAGCTTTGCCAATATGATGCGGCTACTGCTGCTTTGGGGCGTTTTAAAGCAAAGTATTTGGGGAGCTTGCAAGCTTTACAGCGTTTTCTGGCGAGCACCAAAGCGACGGATTATGTTCAGCAATTGCTGGCTTTTACGCGCGATTCTGCGGCAACACCACTAGATTCACGCATGTTTAGCGCGATTTTACAAGATTCACGTTTTTATCACGCGTATATGAAAAGCATGCATATGCGTAAGGAAGCAGAGACTTGCAGGAGCCTAGAAACGAGGAATACAGCGTTGAAGAGCTTGTGCGATGCTTATGCTGCAGATTTTACGCTGGCAAAAAGCGCGCTTGAAGAGTCGATCGCAGTCGCTCTCGACGCCGTAAAAGCCGAGATACTCGCCCTTGATATCACGGCGACGGAGTTGTCCATTGAGATCCAACTTGCGCTAAGAGCGGAGCAAGAGCGTTGTTTGCAGCTTACAGCGCAAGGTATGAGCTGCGAGGTCGCAAAGAGCGTTCCCGAGCAACCGTTTTTTATTACAGAAAACATTCAATACTGGAAATTTAATTCGGAGTTTTGGCGAGATGAGCTTCTTTCCTATTATAGTAGGGTGCCTTCTCTTTGTTCAGCTAGCGCAGTCAAACCATAGTGAATAACGTTATTACTGATGTACTAACGGCATTTTAAATACGAGAAAGCAATACGATGTCTGATTTTATTAGTTCTATTTGTGATGGCATAACCGAAGAGTTACCGATGTACCCCGATATGGATCCTGCTATAGCGCGGGCTCCAAAACGCGTACATCACCTTAATGAGTCGGAGCAAGAGCTGGCTTTAATGAATGCTCTTCGCTATTTTTCAAAATCTTTACACGCGGTGTTAAAAGAGGAGTTTTTGGCCGAACTTCGCAATGAGGGACACATCAGTATGCACAGGTATAGGCCAAAGCATCGAATGCGAGCTCGCGATCTTGCGGAGTATCCGGCAAAGTCGCGCGCTGCGGCTGCCATCATGATGATGATCCAAAACAACCTAGATCCCGATGTTGCGCAGTTTCCCTATGATTTGGTGTGCTACGGTGGCAACGGCGCGGTGTTTCAGAATTGGGCGCAATACCGCTTAACGATGCGCTACTTATCCATGATGGATGATGCACAAACGCTGGTGCTGTACTCGGGTCATCCACTAGGGCTCTTTCCTTCCTCGGAGGCTGCGCCGCGCGTCGTACTTACCAATGGCATGATGATTCCCAACTACAGCAGACGCGAGGATTATTTGCGTGCCAATGCTTTGGGGGTCACTTCGTATGGGCAGATGACGGCGGGGAGCTTTATGTACATAGGCCCGCAAGGCATCGTGCATGGTACGACTTTGACCTTGCTCAACGCTGCGCGGCGCTATTTGGGAGCGGAGGGGAACGACGCATTGGCGGGACGCGTCTTTGTAAGCTCTGGCTTGGGTGGTATGAGTGGTGCGCAGGCTAAGGCGAGTGTTATTGCGGGGGCAATTGGTGTAGTGGCCGAAGTCGACGCGAGGGCGCTAAAAAGACGTTATGAGCAAGCCTGGGTCGAAGAATATTCTGATAATCTTGACGAAATAGCGATAAAAGTCGAACAGGCGCGTAGAGAGAAGCGTGCTTGCTCGATCGCGTATCACGGCAATATCGTGGATTTATGGGAGTTTTTCCTAAAACACGATGTGGCTGTTGATTTGGGTAGCGATCAAACGTCGCTGCACAATCCGTTTGGTGGCGGTTATTTCCCGGTGGGTATGGGTTTTGAGGAGAGTTTGCTGCTCTTGTCGCAAGATCCCGATGCCTTCAAGCGGCGAGTGGAGGAATCTCTTTGCAGGCATTGGGAGGCTATTGAAGGGCATAGGAAGCGCGGGATGCATTTTTGGGATTATGGCAACGCGTTCTTGCTAGAGGCTTCAAGGGCTGGAGCAAGCGGAATATTGCGTGCGGATGGGAGCTTTAGCTGTCCATCTTACGTTGAAGACATTATGGGACCGCTGTGTTTTGACTACGGTTTTGGTCCGTTTCGTTGGGTTTGCTGTTCGCAGAGTGATGAGGATTTACGCGTTTGCGATGAATTGGCGGCAAAGTGCTTAGAAGAACAAGAAACGCAGAGTGCGCATGTGCAACAGCAGCTTAAGGACAATATTCGCTGGATACGTCAAGCTCAAGCCAATAATTTGGTGGTAGGCTCAAAGGCGAGAATATTGTACGCCGATCGCGCGGGTCGCATAAATATTGCGCGCGCGTTTAATGAAGCGATTGCTACGGGTAGACTACAGGGCTACGTCGTACTCGGTCGCGATCACCACGATGTTTCGGGGACAGACTCGCCGTATCGTGAAACGGCGAATATTCGCGATGGAAGCGCATTTTGCGCTGATATGTCGGTACATAACTTCATTGGCGACGCGATTCGCGGTGCAACGTGGGTTTCGCTGCATAACGGTGGCGGTGTTGGTTGGGGCGAATCGATAAACGGTGGTTTTGGTATGTTACTCGATGGGAGCGCAGAAGCTATTTCGAAGGCTGAAGCGATGCTTTCGTGGGACGTTTGCAATGGCTTGAGCCGCAGAGCTTGGGCGCGCAACGCTGGGGCTATTGAGGCGATCAAAGACGCTATGGCTAGTGACTCACGACTTCTTGTGACTCTGCCCCAAAGTTAAAGCGATCTTGCGCGTTTTGGCAAAGAGTGAGTTTTTGCTTCGGAGCAAAGCTCTCTATATCTTGTGCTAGCCGTTGATTGCTTGGTTTTGTATGAATTAGAGCTTTTTAAGCAATAAATATCGACATTTTGCGTATGTTAACTATAGCGGAACCTTGGCATTGCTTAGGATTCGTTAAGCGCTGATTGTGCAATTAGGGCTTGAATTTTGGCCTAATCTGTACTTATTTGTTTTAAACGTGGAGGGGGGGGGGGAGCGCAAGATCACCTGAGTGAGCGGCGCCTGAGCGCATTTTATGCGTTGGATGCGCGTATTGAGCGCATACAACGCATAAAATAACGCGCGAAGCCGCCGAACACGAAGGAAGCTTGCGCGTAGGGGGCTGTGCCCCCAGCAGAGGGATAGAACGGAAAAGTTTGGCCTTGAGCCAAGTCTTAGCGCGCAGATTGACATCTGCGCTCGAATGCGCCAAAATCGTTGATGGACGGCGGGGTGTATAGATTTAGGAGCATGAAATGAAACGCGAGAGCTTAGTTTTGTGGCTTTTTGGCATAGCAGCAGCTTTAATTTTGGGTGCATGTACCACCGAATTTGACCATGACGCGTACCGTGCGGACGCGGTGGTGCTGGAAATTGGCGTAGTTACGAGTGATGAGTTGTACCCCACAGCGGGTGACGAAATCGACTGGAAGATGCTGTTTGTGCCCAGCCCAGGCGACTTAACGGTAACCACTTTTTGGGACACAGCGAAGGAAATTTTTGCGGTCGAAGTGGGCGTGTACGACCGTTTCGGTATACCCATCAAGGTGGTGGGGCGGCCCAGCGCGGCGAGTTCGTACGAGTTTTCGGTGTTTTTACCGGAGTCGGGGCTTCATTATATAAAATTAAGGGCTGAGAGCGGACAGTCGATTTATTCCTTAAACACGTCGTTTGTGCAGAATTACGAAGGATTTGAAGCATCATCGACGGTGCCACGCTTTGAAGTTTACAGTGATTTCGGCGAGGAAGAGGCGAAAGTGGATGTACAAGAAGCAACGCAGTCGCCGGGGGTGGCTGGAGGCTTGATGCCTGCGCCTGGTGGTGGTGTTGCGCTACCTGTGGCAGGGGAGGGAGGTGTTGCCTTGCCTACGGCAGCTTCGGGTGGGATAGCCTCGCCGGGAGCGCAAAGTGCTGGCCCCACGATTGTGGCGCCAGCAGGTGGTGGAGCGACTTATGTAGCGCCGCAGCCAATAAAGGTCATCGACACGAAGGCGCCAGTCGCTAGCACTGAGAAACCGAGGATTAAGCCGATAGTTGGCGATATAAAGGGGCCACATGTGAAGATTGAGGCTAGCGCTTTGTTGGTAACGTCTACAAAGACTGGAGCGCGTATCAAGCTGTCGGCAGGTCGACGTCAAGGTGTGCGCGAGGGGGCAGTTGGTGATATTTATGTAGATGGCGCCATACTTGAGGGGGGGCGTTTTAAGATGGAAAAAGTGAATGAAGATAACTGCTTTGTTCTCAGCAATGCTCCCGCGCATGAGGTTAAAAAGGCTAGCAGTTTTGTCATTAAGTCACCGAATTGATTTTGTTATGGGAGGTATCCATGCGGCGTAATTTTGTAAGTTTAAGCATCATTTTATTCATCGTTATTCTTGTGGGCTGCAAGCCTGACACCATAGCCTATAACTCCAATACAGGTCACGACGGATCGCGAGACTCGGCGACGCAGCTACTCATTAATAGCCCGCGAACCGATAGTATTTCTGCGCCTGAGGGCGATAATGAGGACTGGTATTTTTTCGTGCCACAAGAAGAGGGGCTTATTACCCTATCGCTCAATATCGATAAGCCAGCAGAAATGGAGGGACAGATTTTATTGCTCGACGCATTTGGGCAAAATTTGAATACGATGGGTTTGTCCAAAGGGCAAAGCTTATACGAGTTCCCAAGTTTTAGCGTAAAACCCGATCGTTATTTTGTTGCTCTCAAGTGTACTGCAGGTTCTTCACCATACACGATAAGGGCATCATTTAGTTTGCCACCGCCACCGCCGCCTGTTGAGGAACCACCCGAAATCGAGCCCGAACCGAGTAAGCGCTGTGTTCCGATTAGTCGCTGCAATCCCAAGCGTGGTGATCGCTGCTGTAGGCCAAAAGAGACAAAGCCTGTTGAAAGCGAGGATGAGACGGTTATTCCGGCGACGGCTAAGACGGTGATTGGTACTATTGTTTTGGTAACGCCGCGCGAGGATGCGCTAGCGGATATCAAGATTAACGGCATTGGTAAGCGAAACGGTGTGCGCCCAGGGGCTAAGGCGGTGCTTAGGGGGTTGAAGCGAAAAGTTTCGATTTACGCCTGTCAAACGACTTATTGCAACGCGACCGTAAAGGCGACTTCGGCGGATCTCGACCGTTACGATAAGGTAGAGGTTGTACTCGATGAATAGGGCGCTTTTATTGCGACTACTAGCCCTCGGCCTTTTGGCCGCAGGGCTTAGTTATTCCTGCAAAACGAAAACGGCGAACAGGGAAGTGCTTGAGCAAGCCAGTGAGATAGCGGAGTATTTGTGTAAATATTCCAACGGCGGTTTTCCTGCATGGTTTCTTGCAGATGAAATGAAGCCATACCTTAGCGATGGCGAATATCTTGCGATGAAAAGCGTAGCCCAGGAGATGCTCGCTGGCTTAAGTGAGGATATGCAAAACAGGGAACTGGCGATTTCGCAGTTTTTGCGTGAGAACACGCATTGTGTGCTCATGGAATCAAGCAGCCCGGATGAAGATACGCGAATTTTCCACTTTAAGCAGAGAATTCCGCAGTTATCGGCACCAGCGAATCCGAGCGATCCGAGCGTGCAGGCGTGGCTTAGCGCGCTGCGTTCAGCGCAAGTGGAGGCTTACAACGAACAGACGGCGAGTCTGGTGTTGGAGCGTAGCGGTGGAGGGTGGAAAGTTCGTAGTTTTTTGCAAGATAGCTATGCAAAGCCTATAAAGGCTTTAAAAAAGAGAAGAACAATTGATGATTTGTGCAAATCACGGAATTTTGAATCAGCTCTAACGCTAGCGACGCAGTTGTGCAGTGAACTTGAAGATTGCGGTGTAGATATCGCTGATATTAGATCCGAAGCCGCGCGTAGCGAACAGGCGCGTCGTTATGAGCTTGAGCTTAAAGTGGTGAAGACGCATACACTAGCGGCATCAAGCGATAAGCTTTTCTGCGTGGTGGAGTTTCTTATTCATAATGAGGGGGAGCGCGATATTCGCGAGCTTTGGCTGGAGGGGGTGGGCGTCGAGGCTCAGAGTTGTTTGGTGCAGGATCGTTTGTCGCTTGCGCAGGGTTCTCCGCTAGTGCTTAGGGGAGGAGAAAAAAAAGCAGGCTTTTGTCGTGTGCAAAAACCTGCTTCGCAATACAGAGTACTCGATCTACTTTTTTAATGCGTTTACTTCTGCAAAGCAGCCGAAAGCAAAGTCGGCTGCTTTTTCGCATGAAGAACTATGCGTTCACTCTGCGGTTGAAGTCTTCGATCATTTTGTCCCACTCAGGAACGTAGGATCGCATCTTCTGCCACAAAGCTTGGTCTTTTCTGGCGCTGAATGCTTCGACGTCAACACCTTGCTGCTCACACCAGGTGAAATAGCCAAGGTTAAAGACACGCTCGCGATCGCGTTGGTTGAGTTCGATGAAGTGATCGGTCGCCGTAGCAAGTGCGTATTGTCCGAATGTTTCGGCAGCTTCGAGCATACCGAAGTTTCCTCCAAAGCTCCTCTCAATGCAGAGGTCTTTTTCGGAGCTGTACATTCGGGCGCCATCGGTGGCGACGGTGACGATGACGTCGTCTTTGCCAAGGTTCATGTATTTGGCAGTTTTGACGGCGGAGAAAATATTGGCGTATCCAGAGAGCCCGAGTAGTTCGAGATCGTCGAATCTTGCGGAATCAAGTCCACGGCGCGTGCTTAGGTATTCACGGCCAACGTCGGTGTTACAGAGCGTGTAGATGTGATTGGAGACTTGCTCGCTGATGCCGCAAACGAAGTCAGTGTTCATGACGTTGTGTACGAGGGGAACGTGTTTGTCACCGATACCTTGAATGTTGTGGTCTCCGTAGCCGTTGTAAAGTAATGTTGGGCATTCCACGGCTTCGACGGCGACGATTTTGGAGCCATAACGCTCTTTGAGGTAGTCACCAGCGCCGATGGTTCCAGCGGAACCTGTTGCGGATACGAAGGCGCGGAGTTTTGCGTTGGGGTTAGACTTTTTGTAGTGCTCAAAGACGCTCTCAAAGGCTTGCCCTGTGCAGAGATAGTGTGCCAAGTGGTTGTTAAACTCGGCGAACTGGTTGAGAATGAAGTTCTCTTCGTTCTCGGAGAGTTCGTTACACTTGTCATAGATTTCCTTGACGTTGCTCTCGCAACCGTAGGTCGCAATGATGTCCTCGGCGGGGTTTGTGCACCACTCGTTGAGCCAGTTAAATCGCTCTTGGCTCATGCCTTCGGGTAAAATGGCAACGCCGCGACACGCCATGAGACGGCTGATAGCGACTCCGCCACGGCAATAGTTACCAGTGGAAGGCCAGATGGCGCGGTGTTTGGTTGGGTTGAAGGCGCCAAGGATTACGCGTGGAGCCAAGCAGGCATAAGCGGCAAGGACTTTGTGGCACTCGATCATGGGGAGCAGAGCTCCAGCCAAAACGAGGATGGGTGTGTCTATACCCGTGATTTCTTTCCCGATGGTAATATGTACAGGAACCTCAACAAAGTCTTTGCGATCGCGACTGTTAAACCAGTGTACGCGATAGAGGTTGAGGGGATCTGGCGCGTCGGGGTCGACAGATTTTAGTTTTTCGCGAATTTTGGGATCGATGAGCTTAGGGTTAGCCAACTCTTTAAATGTCGGCAGCACCATTTTTTGTTCACGAAAACGCGCGATCGTTTCATCCAAAGTTTTGGGATCTGCGACTTTTGTGCTCAATCCCAAGCGCTCCAGAATTTTTTCCATTTTTACCATCCTCTAAAAAAAGCCAATAAAATATAGAACGCTCTAACGCGCTCTATGCCATTACAATACTATATCTAGCTTTAAAGGCTAGGGCTTTCGCCCCAGCCTTTAAAGCTAGATAATAATCTCAAGAGCTTTGCACAGGGGCAAGCCCCTTTCCCAAAAGAAAGCTATTTTTCTAGCTTATTATCGTACGAATTGTCCATTTTACTCAGTTCGTTCTCGTATAACGTACGGCTTTTTGGAACGTCTTTTCGCGTCTACGCCGTCATTTGGCGCGGTAGCGAGCCTTAGCTCGCTTTCTTGCCGCATTTCTAGCCTCTTATAATTCGCATCAAAGTAGCTAAGAAAAGCATCTATTTCTTCTTTCTTCTTTGCAAATGTGAACTGCATCCAACGAGTGAACAAAAGTGTTTTCGTTTGCTTAAAAGTTATAAGCTTTTGTCAAGTTCAATGCAGCATTTTGAATTGTGCAAAGTCTCATTGCACAGCCAAACTTTAGTATTTGGCCATCTCTTTCCATAATCTTTGCGCTTGACTCTTCGCTTCCTCGCGCAAGGCTTCGATATCGCCATTGACGAGTTTGCGATCTTTTACAACGACCTTGCCATCAACGACGGTGTGGCGAACGCCTTCGTCATCGACGATGCGGAGGTCGGCAGCGCTGGTGCGTATGCAGCGCCTGCAGTTTTCGATCGAGTTAAGCGGGCCAAACTCTGCATCAAAGAAATCGCCCATCATTCTCCAGCCGCTGTACAAGCGATGGATCACGTTGACCTTATCCTCACCCTGGCGCGTTGCTTCCTCGCAGCCAAAGTTCATCTCTTGTTCCATATCGGCGTTATAGCCATCGACGCCAAGCGCCACGCGTTGAGCATAGGTCAGTGAGAGTGGGTAGCCAACCTTGTTGCCGTAGTTGGAACGCGGATTTTGTACAAACCAAACTCCGTGTTTTGCTGCTTGGCGGACTTCTTGCGCCGACATGTGAATGCTATGCACAAAGATCGATTGCGGTACAATCGCGCCAAGCTTCTCAAGTCGTTCTGCTGGTCCACTAAAACCTCGCTTCATCGCATCCTCAACGTCGGAGGCTGCTTCGGCGACGTGTACGTGGATGCCGACATTGGCTTGAAGAGCCTTAGCAGCAGCGTACTTAATCGTTTCTTCGCTACAGGTGAACGAAGCGTGTAGCCCTACCATACCCTTAACAAGCGGGTTTTTGTTCTCTTGAATAAAACGCACACACTCGTCGATTCCGCGCTTGCCCTCTTCAAGGCCAAAGTTACGATCCGTTGCGCCGTAGCATAAAATTCCACGAGCACCAAACTCCGTGAAAGCCTCGGCTAAGGTATCAAGTGACCCCTCAATATAATTGGGAGATTCGTGATGATCTACAATGGACGTTGTTCCTTTGAGTAGGCTCTCAGCAACATAGAGACGTGCAGATATCCGTAGAATTTCAGGGTCAATCGCACGGTCTAGACGCCACCAAATTCGCTCTAAAATCTCTAAGAAATTATTGGGGGCATGCTCCGGAGCTGGCATACCATAGGGTACCAAAGCACTGTAAAGATGCGTGTGAGCACAAACCCAGCCTGGCAGGATCTCTGCATCTTTTGCACAAAGCGTTTCACTTGCCTCGAACTCTGGCGCAGATGATGCTGCACCATAAAAAATGACTAATCCGTTCTCGCATAACGCTACATTACCACGCTTATCTGGGCCTATTCTTAACTTCGTCATATTATCTCCTCACCGCTAAACAAAAAGTTTTATCGTAGCACTGCGCACAACACAAAGCCAAATTTAGCGCCTTAGCGCATACGATCGCTGCGCCAGCACTTATTGCACGGCCACAAGCGTAACAGAAGCTTAAGAACTTGTCACCCTTTAGCAAGGATGCTTTTTAAACCCTATACTCACGTTGAGTGCTCTAGAGCGAAAGTTGAGGCTTTTACTTTACAGAGCGGCGCTAAAGTAATAGAGTATAGACTGGGAGTGGGGAAGGGATTTGTACTCGGGGAGAAAGAGTAATATATGCGCCAAAGCTTTGTCTTGTGTGTTTGCATAGTGCTTGCGTCGACATTTTTATCCTGCGCTAAAACATCTGCGACCAGCGAGTCGCAGGTAGCAACGACCGATACGGTTGTAGACATTGAAGCGCAATTAAGCACCGAAACAGCCCAAGATCTCATACTCGCCCAACGTTACGAGGAAGCCACGCAAATGCTGCATCAGATCCTCGAGTCCCAGCCCAACAATTTGTTGGCTCTGGAGTTACGCGCTGTTAGCCAGATTAAATCGGGAGTAGTCACGCGGAGCCTAGACGACTTCATTGCGATTACCCAGATCCAGCCATCTGCGCGTGCATTCTTTAACCTCGGCGTTGCGCTGCATCAGTTGGGCTTTTGTGAACGAGCCGTCGATGCATATCGCCGTGCCCTTGAGCTGAGCCCCAACGATTACCAACTCATGACGAATATGGGTGCAGCATACGTTTGCTACGGAAAACGCGATGAAGGTATTGCTGTACTTAACCAAGCGCTTATTAGTAACCCGAATAACGAGCTTGTGTTAACCAACCTTGGGATAGCCTATTTAGAGAAAAAAGACGTCGATAATGCGCTTATCTATCTGAATAGGGCTGTCCAAGCTAATGAAGCGTACGCATCCGCGCATTTTGCCCTCTTTAGGCTGCACTTTGCTCAGAATAATCATGAGCAGGGTAAAAAACATTTGCGTCGCTTCGCCGAATTGATGCCAAATTCTCGAAAAGTACGTAGCTACGAGAAGGAAATGCGCTAGACTAAGGCTGGGCAGCCGCAAAGTTCTGTTTCGCCAAAAACTGAACGGGGCGTCGCGGGGTGTCCCCGCGGAGGGGGTAGACGCAAACCCGCGCAAAGCGTGGGGTTGCGGCGTAGGGGGAAACTTCCCCCCACAAAAATAAAAACTTAAAAACAGCCAAATATACGACTTTGCGTTTGCCCTGTAGACTAAGGGCGGCGAAATAAAATTGCATAAAAGAGAGAATACTGAGAAGAGAGGGTAGCAGAATGGGCGAATTTGATAAGTTTAAAGGACAAGAGGCGAGAATCCGTGTTGAGGCTGTTTGTGATGAGTGTAGCGCGAAAATAGTGGTGCCGTTCAAACCTATTGAAGGTCGAGCGGTTTTGTGTCGAGATTGCCTCTCCAACCATAGAGCGCATAGGCGGCAGGAACAAGGCGATAGTTTGGATGGGCGCTACGAGATTAAGTGTACGCACTGTGGGCAGCTTGATAGCGTGCCGTTTAAGCCCTATGAACACAGCGTTGTTTTGTGTAGTGATTGTTTGGCAAACCCCAATATTATCCGCGTAGGGGGGAAGATACTACACAGCATCATTTGTTCTAACTGCGGACGCGAATCGCGCGTTCCCTTTAAACCCGATACAGGCTCGCGCGTCTTGTGTAAGAGCTGTCACGTAGATGAGCGCGAGCAAAAGAATAAAGCACGTGAACGCTTCGCGAATAAGCATCCCTCCGATGTACACGGAACAAAGGTACGCATAGAGATACAATGCGAGCGCTGCGGCGTGAACGATATACTCAATTATATTCCCAAAACAACGGGCGCAATATTATGCAAATCCTGCGCAGAAGCCACCTTTGGTGAGGAGTGGGCAGCGCGACACAAACTTCAAACCAAGGAATTTCCCTTCACCTGTTGTCGCTGTAGCAATCAAGACTTCGTTCCCTTTAGACCCAAAGCCGAGCATGACTTGCTTTGCAAGCGCTGCCTCAACGAACAGGCAATATTGCGTGGTGATAAAGATGAGCTAGAGCCCATTAACCCGCATATTTATTTGCGAAGAAATAGTTAAGGTGGCTCTGAACCATGCAAAAACAGTCAAAAATTAGCGAGTACAAACTCCCGACTTTGTCGGTAGAGCTCAGGAAAGCTATATACTACGTAGAGTTCCCCCAAAAATGGGGCACTACGGGAGAGTTTATTTTATTCTTTTGACCTGAGCCCTGTATTATTTTAGGGAGTGTCAAGTTCTTTGTGTAAACTCACATTTACCTACTCATTCCTAACGCCATCCCATCCAGGGCGCAAAATATCCAGTTGTCCTCTTATCGTTGCCCAGTCTCTGATACAATGAGTCCACTTTTTAGTGAGGTTTTGTATTCGCAAATATAGTAGTTTAGTCAGAGCCTCAACATTTGGTAGCGCACCTTTATTATTCGTTACCTTACGAAGTGCGGCATTTACGCTTTTTACTATGTTAGTCGTGTAAATCTGCTTTCTAATCGCAGGCGGATAGTCAAAAAGCTGTTCAACAAAGCGATAGTTTTGTTGCCACACTTTTGTTGCCCCTGGATACTTGTTTTCCCATT
>JBBAEA010000006.1:0-55873 GCA_041656175.1 Bradymonadales bacterium
GACACAAAAGGCAAGAATGCCTATAACAAGTCAAGTAGGGGCTGTAAGAATAAAAAAGAATTTTTCGTGAATTTTCGTGTTTTTCGTGGTTCGAAATATAAAGACACAAAAGGCACGAATGCCTATAATAAATCAAGTTGGCTCTGTAAAAATAAAAAAGAATTTTTCGTGTGTTTTCGTGTTTTTCGTGGTTCAAAATTTAAAGTACGAAAGGCAAGAAAGATTATAACAAGTCAAGTTGGTTCTGTAAAAATAAAAAATATTTTTTCGTGTGTTTTCGTGTTTTTCGTGGTTCAAAATTTAAAGACACAAAAGGCACGAAAGATTATTACAAGTCAAGTCAGATCTGTAAGATTAAAGAAAGAATTTTTCGTGTGTTTTCGTGTTTTTCGTGGTTCAAAATTTAAAGACACAAAAGGCTAGCTCGCCCTAAAAACAATCAATATAAGATACAATATAGCTAGAAGGGTAAAATAGAAAAAAGCATAATATGGATTGCTCAAGATTTTTTTACTCTTATTCATCTGGCTCTCTTCATGTTCTCGCGTCAAATCAGAGTATTTTATCGCTCTAATCGCTTCTTCAATTTCTAGCTCCACGTCGCTCAATGCCCTTAACGCATCTTGAGCAGTATTTATGCGTTTTTCAAGCTCTGGCTCTAGCATCGCGTTGATAGTGCGATAATAGAGATTGTGAGAACCGTTATCTCGCGCTAGCCTTTCCCAGTCGTATAAAGAATACTGATCTTTGCCTTTTAGATTAGCGACTACGTCGTTTTCGTTGTCTGCTTCACTTTCAATATCTGCATCTTCTAAGGCGAGTGTGTCGGCTAAGTTGCGCCTAGAAAGCAAAAAACGGCCACGCGTCAGCGAGGTGTTTTTGCTTAAGTAGTCTACAAACAACGGTGTAAATCTATCCTTATCTACCTGTAGTTCCAAGGGGTGGCGTCCAGTTAAAAAGATGCACCAAACACATGGCTGCAGCATATATGTCCGAGGCTGGGTAAGCCTTCCCCATTACCTGTTCGGGTGGCATATATCCGTAAGTACCAGCAGTCGTTGAGGACGTTTTGTTCGCTCTACTCGCCGCTACCAAACCAAAGTCTATAAGCCACAATCTGCCGTCCGGGCTTAGTATGAGGTTGGAGGGTTTAATATCCCGATGAATCACTGGCGGTGCGTAGGCATGAAGATCGGCTAAAATGCGAAACAATGCCTTTGCCATCTCCAGCATATGCTGCATGGAAAAGCGTAACTTCTTTTTGATATAGTATTCTAGCGTTTCGCCATCGATATGCTCTTGCACTATATATGCACGGGGCGGCATTAATTCTAAATCGAGCTTGCTATCAAAATACCGCGGCACTCCCTGTACTTCAATGGTTCTAAGCGTCTCTGCCTCGCGTTCAAAAAGCTCGAACTCCTTCCACGTTGCAGATTCATCAAATTGGTACACCTTAATATTAACGATTCTGCCCACTTCGATGTCGAAGGCTCTATAGCTAGTACCTTGTGCGCCGCTGCCGAGTTCTTCCAAAAGCGCATAACGCTCATCGAGTACACGCCGTTCCTGCTGAGCCCATTGAACTAAGTCACGCTCTTGCTCTAGAGCTGATTCTTCTTTAAAATGCGATTGCTGCATAACAAATTTTACTCTTCGTTTTATAATTACCAAGTTATCGAAGCAATGGATGCTCAATTCATGCGATATTTATACTCATTTTTTTGTGGGGGAAGTTTCCCCCTACGCGCAAGCTTCCCGCAAAATTCGGCAAGAGCCGCTGTATTTAATGCGCCGTTCACGCTAATCGCGTGACCAGCGCATTAAATGCGTCTCTAGCCGCATTTTGCAGGTGATCTTGCGCTACCCCCTCTCACCGCGAGCCTAGCCTCCGTAACGCCTCCACCGTGATCATTCAAAGACTTCCTAGAAATATTTAACGATAAAATAACAGCAAATATAAAAAAGAAAATAAAATAAAACCTAGCGCAAATATAATGAGAGCAAGAAAAATTATCTTTTCTTCGTGACCAGAAAACTTTTTGGCTACTGTATCATCTGACAAGTCGTAAAAGCTAAGAGCTTTTAAGCTATGCCCCTCGGTATCGTTTTCTTGATAAGCCCGCTCCCGCTTTCTTTTCGCAAGGCTTCGAGGCACTTGCGATGGATTACTACGGATTTCACTCATAAGATAGCGAATTTCGGCTAAATCACTAAGACGTAAAGATAACTTGGGATCCGTTGTAGCTTGGAGTAATAGAATCAAGCTCTCAGGTATAGATTTGGGCAGATGTTCTTCAAAAAGTATACGAAAAACATGACTTTCCATCTCGTAGGGAGGAACGCCAGTGATGAGGTGAATGAGGCAAAATGCTGCGGCGTAAACATCACAACTACTAGAAACTTGGCCCAAATACTACTCTGGTGGCATATATCCAAAGGTACCCGAAACGGAGGACCCGTCATCATTAATATTGGATGCAGCCACACCAAAATCGATGAGGTAAAGCTTGCCAGCATCGTCAAGAAGAATATTTGAAGGCTTCAAATCTCGGTGAATTACAGAAGGTTTGCTTTGATGAAGATCGGATAGAATATCGCACAGCTGCAGAGCAATGTCGTAGAGTTCATCGCATGAAAATCGTCTACCCGACTGCATATGCGAAGCCAAGGACTAGGCATCGACATAGCTTTCAACAAGATATGCTTTTGGCGGCTGTTCATCTAGGCGCACAAAGGAGTCCAAAAACGCAGGCACATTGGGATGCTCAATCCCCTGTAAAGCCCTTGCCTCTCTCTCGAAATACTTAAAAGCCTCCCACTCACTGTGTGTCGGCAGGCTATACACCTTCATCGCCGCAAGACTAGTATCAGAACATTCTACCAAGTACGTTATAGCCTGAGCACCTCGCCCCAACTCCTTTATTATTCGATACTTATCTAAGCTAGCCATTTCATTTTGTAGCTGCTCTTTACTACTAAGATCATGCATAATTCAGATTAACTATATAAAATTGGCGATATTTCTAAGCCATGCAGAGTGAGCGACTTTCTTGTGTTCATAAAAATCTCGTTTTTGTGCTTCTTCTCGGATAATACTTACTCGCAAACATATTTAAACCAGCCAAATCTACACTCGTCACCATCTACGCACATTGTGCAGTTTTCACAATTCAATGCCGTCCAATGTAATTTTATACAGCGATTTTCACCACAATCCGTAAAACCACTTTCACATCGGTAAACACAAGTTAGTTCTTGTTCTTCATTTGTCTTGCAATCGGAGGCTTCGCGATTTGGTAATTTAGGACAAGGTCTCGCCTCGGCACAACAATTTATGCTGTCCCCCGCTTTTTGCTCACAGCCGTTACTAAAGTTGCCATCTACGTCGCAATAGCCATCAACGCATTCCACAACTTTACACTCTCCACCAATACAGGCAACACTCTCGACGGTGTCGTTTTTTGTTTCAAGGCAGTTCACTTCCTCTGCGCTATCGACAGGGGCACATTTTACTTCGCTGTTTTTGATGCAAACACTAGCATCCCCATTGGGGTGGTAGCCGTACATGCAGTTTAATCGACACTTCCCATCGACACACTTTCCTTCGCTGCTACCCGCAGAATTTTTGCAGTCTATACAACGCCTACCACATCGAATATCACTATTGACACATGTTTGGCACAGCTCAGGACTGGCGACGCAATCGCAGGGTTCTTCACCCCTGCAGACCAGCATGGGGCAGCTGTTGTCAGTACAAGTCGAATTTTGACACGTTCCTGCTTGACAAAACTCATCCTCCTTGCAAAGCTTTTGTTCATGAATTTCAGTTTCTTTCGCGCAACACAATGAATTACTTTCAAAGTCCTTCTTTTTTACGCACAATATCCCCTTATCAGGGTTACCGCACTTCTCATAATCATTTTGCTCGTCACATCCGTACAAACATATCCCAGCTTCGCATTTTTGGAAAACCATGCTGTCTGGCATGCCTTTCGTGCAATCAGCGCCGCATGCCCCGCAGTTCATTGCATCCGAACTCAAATCTACACAAGTCGACGTAGATGGACATAAATACTCGGGTGGATGACATGTTGTTTTACACACCCCGTTCTCACATCTTTCGCTGTTCCCACACTCCGCCCCGATGTAGTTTTCACTATCGGGATCATTTACATAACAAAGACCTTTTGCCCCACAATTATATGAATCCGTTTTGGGATCGATGCAGTATTCGCCACAACGTACTAAGCCTTCGCCAGGATCTGGATTATCGCCAGGATCTGGATTATCGCTTGAATCTGGATTTCCACTGCATTTTGGGTAACAAGTGAACTCGTCGGCGGAAACAATAGCGCAGTCTAGCCCATCAGAACAGCGCTTGATGTAGGGATGATAACTATTGCAGCGCTTATCTTCGCAATATTTTTCAAGAAATTTACCCTCAAAGTCGACTGGAGGACATCGCTGCCCGGTGAATTTCTCAAGCCCGACTTCCCAATCGCAAGATGAAGTAAAAAGCGCAAAAACAAGTAAAAAGAAAATTTTATGGTAGAGCTTCATAATTGCCTGCTAACGTATACGAAAGCGTTTCGCTTTTCTCTGGAAACGCAGTGCTTATATGCTATAAGTTTTTTATCTGCTTTCAAGTAATTTTTTATCTGCTTTCAAGTAAAATGAGATAAGTGCACGATATGTTGGTCTAGTTTATAGCTTGATCTAGCTTGTTTTCACGCGACAATCTCTTGAAATTTACTCTTTAATGGCGATAGACTCTTGCGGGCGAGGGGGGTTAACCTACTGGAAGATTTGGATAGGTCTTTAGAGCGGAAAGTTTTTGGCGCATTGAGCTTTAGGGGGGTAGCGCAAGATCACCGAGCAAAAGACGCAACGCGCGCTTTGTGAGCGTTGGATGAGCGTTTAGCGAATACAACGCTCACAAACTTGCGCAAGTTGCGTCTTTTGCGAGGAAGCTTGCGCGAGGGGGGTGTTCCCCCCACCCAAAGGAACAGACTTCGACTTATTCAGTGCTTCCCCTTTTTTACGGATTTGAGCATGAATGCTTCTGCTGTTGTAAAAAACTTTGTCCTTGATACGAACGTCGTCTTGCATGACCCTTTGAGTATAACAAAATTTCAGGGACACCACGTCGTTATTCCGATCTATGTCATTGAGGAGATTGATAATTTTAAGCGCCAACTCAATGAATTGGGGCGCAATGCGCGGCAAATAAGTCGCATGCTTGATGAGTATAGGGAGCTTGGGAAGCTTGATGTAGGTGTGCAAATGCCAGGAGGTGGGACGCTGCGCGTGCTCAATACGGAGCGTCACTATTTGCCAAAAGACGGGCTTAGTACGGCGTCGCATGCGGCGGACACGCTGATTATGGGTGTGGCGCTTCGCTTACAGACAGAGGAGCCGCAGTTCCCTTGTGTGTTTATTACTAAGGATACGAACTTGCGCATACGCGCTGATGCAATGGGCTTGAATTCCGAGAATTATGAAGAGCGCAGTATTTCGATTGATGAGCTTTACCCAGGCGCGATTGAGCTACGTGTGCCAGGGAGCCTGATCGATAGCTTGTATCAAGATAAAGAAGTGACGTTTGATTTTGAGCCCTACGATGAGGAGCGCGGGATTTATACTTGTGCTGAGCTTACGAAGGGCTTGAGAGAGGATCAAGCGCTGCTCTACCCCAATGAGTACCTGCGTTTGATCGACGAGAATGATGAACAGCACACGGGAATGGCGCGCCTGCAACCGCAGTTGGGTCGCATAGTCACGCTCACTACAACGCGTGGAAGCTTTCAGGGGTGCTGGGGTATTAAGCCGCGAAACCGCGAGCAGCATTTTGCTTTTGATTGCCTATTAAACGATAACATCAAACTCGTTACACTGCTGGGAAAGGCGGGAACGGGTAAGACGTTGATCGCGCTTGCGGCGGGTTTGCAAAAATCTAGTGAAGAGATGGTGTACTCAAAGCTACTCGTCGCTAGACCCATCTTCCCGCTTGGCAAGGACGTCGGGTATTTGCCCGGCAACCTCGAGGAGAAGCTCAACCCGTGGATGCAGCCGATCTTTGACAACGTCGAGTTTTTGATGGGACTCAATGAGGAGGACAAACGACGAGGACAGCGCTCTTATAAAGAGCTGGTAGATATGGGGATGCTGCAACTTGAGGCGCTGACCTATATTCGTGGGCGCTCGATTCCAAAACAGTACATCATTGTTGATGAGGCACAAAACCTCACTCCACACGAAGTCAAGACGATTATTACGCGTGTTGGGCAAGGGACTAAAGTTGTACTAACAGGAGATCCCTACCAAATTGATAACCCATACGTCGACGCCGATTCTAACGGTTTGAGTTACGTTATCGACAGATTTAAAGGCCAAGACATCGCGGCCACCGTCACTCTAACCAAGGGCGAGCGCTCCAAACTCGCCGAGATCGCGTCTAATATTCTTTAGACCCCTTGTAAGCTACTAGTACGATATATCGTGCCAGTAGCTTTTTTAATCTGTGTTTGAACGAAAGGTTTACGATGCCAGCAAGTATTGATGTAAAAAAAGGAATGCGCGTGCTCTTTGATGCAGAGCCCTACACCGTGATTGAGACAAGCATGCAAACGCCCTCGGCGCGCGGAGGCGCTACACTTGTAAGAATAAAGGCTAAAAACATTCGCTCCGGACAACTCGTGCAAAAAACCTTCAAAGCCTCGGATAGAGTTGATGAAGCAAACTTCGAGATCGTCCCAAGCCAATACCTATACAACGAGAATCGCGAGAACTTCATTTTTATGAACAGCGAAACCTACGAACAATTCACGATCCCGTTTAGCGACGTGGAAGACGAACTCGGTTACATTCGAGAGAACGATATGGTTCGTGTGTTGCTACACGATGGCAACCCTATTGGCATTGAGGTGCCCAACACCGTCATTTTGGAGGTCGTCGATTGCGAACCTGCCGTCAAAGGCGATACCGTTACTAGCGTCACCAAAAGCGCTACCATGGAAACGGGCTTAGAAATCCAAGTGCCTTTGTTTATTGAGCGTGGAAACAAACTTGTCATCGATACGCGCGATGCTCGATATATAAAACGCGCCTAATCCCTTCTAAAACCCAGTCATATTATCTTGTCGCCCCCCGTATGGAGAGCTTATGTTTACAGACAATAACGATGCAAAAACGCTAGAAAACAAAACACTACCTGCAACGCCTATCCAAAAGCGCAGCGATGCTTTGGCGGGAGCTGCGACCCTAGCGATGCCAAACCCCATCCGCAGTACACACTCTAACGTTGGTGGCGGTGTTGTAGCGTCCACACCCCCAACAAATTCCGATGATCTTGCCAAAAAGAGCGTTGAAGAGGACGTTCCCGAGCCAGATTTGGAGCAAACAGAGCAAGCTCTCGCTGACACGCAAGACCTAGGCCGCACAAGCGATGAAGCTGTAAGCCCAAAGGAGGCCACGCCTGCTTCTTCAGACGAACTTCGCATACATTCTTCGGCATTTGGCGATTTTTTCCGAAACTTACTCCTACTTTTGTTCCGCCCAACGCATTTTTGGGAGACGCAGCGTAGCAAGCCCGTATCCCTCCTACACCTACACTGGCCCCACCTCGTACTCCTCATCGCCCTTCGCGCCATCGCACAACTCATCGGCGGTCTTATCAACCCCGCGATTTCTTGGTCAACCGCTGTCGTTCACGCTACGACCAGCTTCCTATTCCTCTTTTTCTTTGTCTGGCTCTTTGCCATGATTGTTGCGGGCATCACAGCCGTCTCCGAGGCCGATTGCCACGTTTCGGACACCATTCGCTACACCGCCTACTCCATCACACCGCTCTTTTTTATCGGCTTTTTGGCCATTATTCCCGTTCCCCACCTCCAACCCATCGCCGATGCCATCGCGATGCCGTACACTTTCTACGTCATGGGCACTGGCGCGAGCACTTTTTTGCGCATTCCCCTCAAAAAATCCGCAGCTCTCACAGGTCTGATGTGTGGAATTATGCTCTGTTTGTGGGGTCTGCTCCCGATTTACTTGCCCGCTCTGCTTAGCTCAATATTTGGCGGTGCTCCTATGTAAATCTTTTTTTTGGCGGGGGGCTTTTTGCCCCCCTACGCCCAAGCCTCCTCGCAAATCGCTCAGAAGCGCAGTAAAAAAAGCGGTGTATCTCCTTAGCGTCGATCCACCGCTTTTTTTGCGCTTCTAGAGCGATTTACTTCGGGGGTCTTGGTCTACCCCCCCCGTTTATCGGCCGCCAGAGCGCGCTTGCTTTTTAATCTTCGTCGCTATCGTCTTTTTTTAGCTTCGCCCGCGGGTGCGCGTTGTCGTAGACCTTAGCAATACGCATAAAATTCGAGTGTGTGTAGCGCGCGGTAGTCGATAATTTTTCGTGGCCAAGCATATCTTGGATCGCGCGCAGGTCGGCGCCTGCTTCCAATAAGTGCGTCGCAAAAGCGTGTCTTAGCCCATGCGGCGATACATCTGTAGGGAGACCTTTTTTCTCTTCTTCTTCGCTGAGCAATCGACGTATGGAGCGCGCCGTTATGCGCCCACCGCGCGCATTGAGTAGTAGCGCGTCGGGGTCCTGTTCTCCGTTTTTATCGACGAGTTGTGGGCGCGATTCTGCTAGGTAGCGTCCAATAATGTCGATCGCCGTATGCGATAGCGGGACTTCGCGCTCTTTATTACCCTTGCCCACAGTGCGCACCCACTCTTCGAGCAAATCAATCTGCGAAATATTGAGCGCAACCAGCTCTGAAACACGCAAACCGCTGGAGTACATCAACTCAAAGGCGCAAATATTGCGCAGCGCTAGCGGTCCCGCGTTTGGGGATAGCTCTAGTAGTACAAAGATATTATCGACAGAGTACGTCTGCTTAATTTGTTTGGGAATTTTTGGAGTTTGGAAGTTCTCAATAGGAGATTTTTCGATGTATTGTTGGTGCACCAAAAATCGAATAAGGCTACGTACAGCCGATATTTTACGTGCACGCGATGCTGGCGACCACTCAGCCTGATTTATCCCCATCCACTCTCGCATGGTTTGGCGATTGAATTCATGCGGCGCCATATCGAGTTCATTGATGGAGTCGAGATATTCACGCAGTTGTGCCAAGTCGCTCTCGTAGGCTTGGAGCGTGCAATCGGAGTAGCCTTTGAGCCGCAACGACTTGAGGAACACTGGCACAAAACTGAGTAGCGAAGCAGAACTCATCGCTCTGGTCGTGAAGCACGATAGCTTTGTGATTTCCTCGATCCGCTACGCTCCCCGCGCCTAGAATTATCGCGTCTATCACGTCTATCGCCTTTTCGCGCATCCGTGCGCCGCTCATCACGTCGTCCCCGTCGCTCCGAGCCCCGATAATCACGTTCTCGCCCTTGCATCGGCCTAGCATCGCGCTGTGCACCTAATGGACAGGCATCCCCAATCGGGCGCAGCGATATAGGCCAAAGGTCGTCCTGACAAAGCGAAGCAACGAGTCTTTCTTGGCTGTAGGAAGGCGCACGCATTAAGGTGGCTACATGCCCTATTTCATCAAGCAAATCAAAAACACCCGAACCACCAACACCAGGTTTAGCTAAGCGCTGCTGCGCTTCTAACGCTAGCTCGTTGTCAATGCGTCGCCGCGTCGCAGATACGACGTCGATGGCATCAATGCCGTTAAGAGAGAAAATTCTATCTTTAAAGCCCTTGCCCTGATCGTAAATATTACGCGCAACAACAGCAGCTCCGCGCTCTTTGAAATAATCAATGGTAATTTGCGGATCGGGGTAATCGCCCAAATACTCTCGCCACTCCTCGCTCACAAAATCATCGTCGATTTTCTCTGGGTAGATTACCAAAGTCCCTGCACTCGTCTCAATCTCTAGCCCAATGCCGACGAAATAATCGAATTGCTCAGCAATACGCTGAATATCGTATGCATGCGCACTTTGCTCGCGATCAGTAATACAAAATGCATCCAAGTGCGCACAACGCGCCGCCTCAATCAAGGCTTCAATACCAAACAGCCCGCCGCGCGTAGCCTTTGAATACGTAAACAGATCAATTAGCATCCTATCTCCTCATTCACTCACGCACTCTCTTGCGCGCGAGCGCGCTTAGCTTAACACGTTGAGCGCTAGAGTTAAAGTAAGGGTGTTTTTACGCGACCCACTCTTGTTTTACGCCTCCCGTTTAGGGAGACTCTGCTCTGTTGAGACTACTACCCCACTCCTCGCTAAGGGCTAGCACCCTTAGAACCTGCTCTTATGCGTAGTCTCTTGATATTATTGACTTTTTCGTGAACGCTCGACAACCTTTCGTTATTTTACGCTAGCTACTTTTTTGGCAATTTTCACACTGTTCAGAGCTTCCCTAAGGCTAGTCTTGTGTCGGCAAAGCGCTGGTGAATCTCGAACGCAAAGTCGTCAATAACATTATCAGAGATGGGATCGCCGTTAAACGCAAGCGTAATGCTGGGCAATCCCTCAAGTTCAGCCACGTGGAAAAATTGAGATTCCGCAATTTTGGAGGGCATGCACTCTAGGGGTCCCACGTTGACGACGCCCAGAATTTGTTTATGGTTCCACGCGTGAAGTGGTGTACCAATGCTCAAAATCTCTTCGCCTACGAGATCTTTGCGCAAATATTTTTGCGCAGTTTTGAGTATATCGGGAACGCTGTGGCGTTGTGGCCACTTTAGCGCACGCGCCATCGGGGCGTAACACTTATTAATGATGTGGCGCACAAGTTCCGAGGCGATCTTATCGGTAAAACTCGTCGCCGTTTTGAGGATCTCGCGATTAATAACATCGGCGTACTCGATCCATTCGCTAAAATGCGCAAAGAGTACGCGAAGCCCGCGGCGTTCTAGTGCATCGATCATAAAATCGTTGGCAAAGGGATCGTTTCGCACATAAATTTCGCCTGTTAGGAGCACCGTGGGGACGCTGATGTTTGTTCTATTTTCGGCGAATTCAGCTGCCGCGTCTTTGAGTATTTGGGCAATACCAAAGAAATTCCCCGTTAATATTTCCTTGGCAATGCTTGTACGCCAGAACTTATATTTAGGCAGATTTTCGAGTAGTAAGACTAATTTTTGTAGGTATTTTTGATAAATTGCCTCTGTTTTACCTTTAACCTTTTCGATCGGGCGAATATCGTAAAGTGCCGCCATCAGTGTATCACAGGCGACAAAGGCTGTGTAGATGGCCATAACCGCTACCATGGGGACGCCTTCGCTATAGTCGGTATCAGAGAGAGACCAGATCTTTACTTTCTCCGTTAAGCCTAGCCTCTCCAAAATAATTTTATCGAGCAGATTATAGCAGCCTAAACGGCATGGTCCGTTGGATCTCGGCATAAAGAAGGCGAGTTTTTCTTCGTCGGGCGACTCATCGACGCGCTCCAAAAGGGAGCCAAGCGTAATGTGCATCGGTAAGCACTCTTTGCCCGAGGTGTAACGTCTTCCGTATGCCAAGGTTTTACGCGTTGGTATGGGCAGCGTTTCACAGCGCATGCCTAAGCCTCGAAAGCCTGCAGCGATAATTCTCGCGTTGTCCCCCATCGGTGGAATGAGCAGGACACGGTCTTCGGCTATAATATTCTTAATCGGCGCATTTCGACGCTCTATTTCTGCAAGATCGCGTATCTTCTCATTCTGAGATGCTTCATAAGACTTTACACAGTGAAGGAAGGCTTCGACACGTGTTTTCGTTCCAGCATCCCCAGAATGCCCATCGGTTTCGATCACGCAGTAAGGTTTTGCATCCATGATAAAGGATAGGAAATGCAAATTGAAACTATCGGGACCACAAGCGTAGTTACTACACCAGAGCGCAAACTGGCGCGGGGTATGGCGAATTTGTGTTGCAGCTCGCAGATTCAATTGTCCATACGTCCAGTACACGCTTTCGTAAAAAACATCCGTTTCGATGGGGTATGTATCGACGGGTAGCGCCAGCATACCTTGGTTTCGCAGGATATTGGGCACGTTGGAATTGAGCGCATTGTTGTGAATAGTGTAGTTGCGGCCTAAAACCACAACGATGTCTAGATCGTTTTCTTTGGCGTAGTCGATACAGCGACGTCCAATATTTTGTAGCTCCTCATCGAAGCGTTGCTGCGCCTCTCGCGCTTGCTCAAAGGCGCGCTGGTGCAGCGCTTTACTCACGCCAAGCCTTTTGGCTATACGCGCACAAGATTCCTTAAACTCTTTGCTCTCAAAGTTGCCGATACCCAGATCAATGACCGGCGAAAGCATGCGCGAAGCGGGCAGCTTAAAGTCGTGCTTAATAATATCGGCGCAGGACTGAACAATGGGACATATCACCGAGTACTCTTCTGTACCAGCAAACTTCCCGCTACGCATCATCGGTAAAAAGAGGTAATCACAGTCGCTCTCAACCATCTCTGCCGCAACACCATGAAAGTGCTGCATGGGAGCGCAGAACTGAACGTTAGACTCCTCCAGCCCACGTTTTAGATAGCTTAAGCGCCCTCCTTGGAACTTGTGCACATCGTAACCAAGCGCGTAAAAGTAGTTCGCAAAGAAGGCAAAAAGCGTCTTGGTTTGGAACTCCTCGCTGATTGCGATGGATTTTCGCCCCTTGGGTGGAAGAGAATCCGTGATAGCGTCAACGAGCTCCAAACGTTCAGCAAAAGGATTTGGGCAAAGATCAGGTAGCTTCTCGCTCTTGCTTCCCTTATCCCATAAAGAACAAGCCCCTCCCCAATTAAAGTCGAAGGTTTTGTCGTTGAGGCGCACACGTAACTTGTCGATCTTACACAAGTTCCCCTTGCCCCCACAACCGACGGTGGAACGACAAGTAAAGGTATTGCGCTCCACTATTTCGGCGCGTAAAAAAAGCTCCAAATCGAAGTTTATACCCTCTTCAACGCAGCCCGCCTTTCGCGCTAGTAGCCCAATCCCGTAAGCCCCCATCATTCCGGGTTTTGGCGGCACTATGACGCGAGCCATAGTCTGGCGAGCAACGGCGGCGGCTAGAGCATCGGAGCTAAAGGGCATACCTTGGCAAAATACGGTGGAGCCAACGCTTCGGTTTGCCTTTACCCTAAAGAAGTAATTCAAAATAATAGAATCAAAGATTCCCGCAATAATCGCAGCTTGAGACTCGCCACTGGCTATGGCTTCGTCGATAACCTCGGTCATAAAAACCGAACAGTGTCGCCCAAGGCTAACGCCCGCATCGGCCGAAAGTGCAATGTCAGAGAGCTCTGCGACGCTCTCAATGCTCTTAAACTTCTTTCCCTGCTCTTCAATGAAAGACCCAGTCCCCGCACTGCAAGCCTCGTTCATCGCAGCATCGACAATCTTCCCTTCGTTTAGGCGAATATACTTCGCATCTTGGCCACCTATTTCGAATATCGTATCAACGCTCGGATCAATGGCAATAGCCGCTTCGGCATGGGCAACTATTTCGTTTACCACGTAAACCGCCGTCTTTTTGTAGGCCGCTCCCAGCAATGAGGCGACGATTTCTCGCCCCGAACCCGTAACACCAAAAGCCGCAACTTGTAGGTCACGATCGTTTTGCTCGCAAAACTGCTTTACCAACGCTTTAGCCGCTCCTATGGGATCGCCGTTGGTACGCAGATACCCCTCCCAAACGCAATTGCCGCTGAGTACTTGCTTGCTATCGCTGTCGAGTAAAAGCGCTGCCGCTTTAGAACCCGTCGATCCAATATCAAAGCCCAAAATTACGCGCGAACCACGTATGGGAACCGTTTGTTCCTGTACTTTTAGTCGTTGAACCTGCGCTAAGTGCTCGCGCAACGCCCCTAAACGATCCAGGCGGTTTCGCGCTTGTTGCACAAAGACTGCCGCCGTTTCGGGGAGTCTTGCGCCCTTAGCCTTTGCAGCCAGCGATGCAGCCCCGATCGCCTCTAAATAAAGCGAGCTCTGCTCATCTATCTCTAAAAACTCCAAATCGCGTTCCGCGCAAAAACGTCTAAAATGTGCACGGATCCTTGCCGAACGAGAAACGCCACCGATAAGCATGACACGTTTCGGGCAGAGTTTTGGCTTTATCAAAGCTTGGACATTCTCGCAGATCGCGTCATACACGCCCGCTAAAATTCGTGATCGCGACTCGCCTTTGTTTGCCAAGTGCGTCATATCGGTTTTGAGAATGACAGGGCACCTACCCGATAGCGCTGCTGAATCTTCGACTGTTTCACACAGCTCGTCGGCTTGCTCTAAGTTAAGATTAAAACGCTCCACGAGTTGACGCAAAAAGTTGCCCGTTCCTTGGGAACAGCGCGAATTTTCACGAAAAACATCGGTGCTGCCATTGCGTCGTTCAAAAACCGAAAACCCGCGGCAAGCAATACTCACCAAAGTTACAGGTTCATCATCAAGCAGGGTACTAAGCCCCTCGCGTTGTGCAGCACGCTGCGGGAGGCTAGCAAAACGGAACTGTCGAGCAAATCTACCCGTTGCCGCAGCTTGTGCGATCTTATAGCCACTCAGCTCTTCTAAAATTCGCTTAACTGTAGCCTCTACCTCTTTTTCGTGCACAAGACTAGCGCATTTTTTTATGACAAATTCTTTACCATCGCGCTCAAGAAGAGCATATTTCACACATTCAGCGCCAATATCTAGGCCCAAAAACAATTCACTCATTCAGCTATCTCGCCGTTACCGATTTCATTATTTAATGATAGAGAGCTTTGCGCGGGGGGAACCTTTTTTCTTTTTGCAAAAGAAAAAAGGTTCCCCCCGCACCCCCCTCCAAAAAAGAAAGCACTCTTTTAAGCACTTTTCGAATAAAATGTCATTTTATCTTCCATCTGCCTTATTTAATTAGCATTCTTAACTTGTGCTTCTCTACAAAATATCTCATTTTTTAAGACTGTATCGAATTTGTAAAATTAAATTCGTTATTTCTAGCCGTGCAAAGGTCTCTGATATTAATTTCCAGTAGAAAACATTTCGTCGCGTAAGCGCTGTCTAAGACAGTTCGATAAAAAGCCCGTAATCATATCATCCATTTTCCTACCATTTTCCTCGTATGACAGCACGAGGCAATAAAACATGCTCACGAAATTAAATCGTGCAAGCCACTTACTAAATCCAAGCGCATTCGCAATCCTAAGGGGCAATACTTGATACCTTCACGCAACGAGGCATCAAGCAGCCAATCCCAATCTTCCAACAAAAAGAGTGCTAAAGCGCTTTTTTTGTTCGTGTAAAGTGCTTTCCACGGGCCAAGGAAGGCTGCATCGTCGCTTGATTTTAGGTACTGCTTGGCGCGCGCACAAAGCGTTTTCGGCCGTCGCGCTGCCAATACATAGCAAAGCGCGTCGTAGAGCGCAAAGCGTATTTTGGCATCCTCCCAATCAATGATTGCAAAATCGTGATGGTTCTTAGCTAAAAGAATATTTCCCTCTTGAAAGTCGCCGTGTGTAAGGGCTAAATGAACCTCACCTTGATAAGAAGCTAATTTGGCACATGCTTCCCAGAAGAGGCGTAGTTTTTGGCTACTAAGCCCTGGCCAACGTTTATCCAAGTTATCCCCTTTAATCCATAACTTAGCCAATATATTTTCGCTATATTGCTTTGCTTGAACAATCTGCTCGTCGTTCTTTGCGATGGCAAACAATTCGTTAGCAATACGCTGAATAAGATCGTGCGTTCGCAGTTTTTGGTGGTAGCGATTGAGCGGTTGAAAATCGATGAGGGGCTCATCGAAGTATGCCAAATCGGGGCTCAGCGAAGTGATGGGCAGAATGCTAGCATATCGCCCAACAAGCCTTTGTCTTATGCGAATTTCATTCTTTAACGAGTTTTCGCTAAAGCCTACCTTTCGGTGTACGCGGCAGTACATCTGCTCGAAATCAAAGAAGCGTATGCGCTGGTTTCCAGGCAAAATCATTGCGTGTTTTGCAGATTTAATGGCGCCGTTTAAGGCGAAAGCGGGTCTTAGGAGAGCCTCGAAGGTGGGGGCATAGTGCAGGGTTTGTGCTGCAATGCGCTGTGCAACGCATCGCCACCGAGCGGGGCTATGTCGCATGGAGTCATACAAAAACCGTCGCCCTGTTTTGCTAAACTCGCGCTGCACAAAAACGCCATAAAATGGATGGTAGTACCATTGTTGAAATGCTAACTGCGGCTCTTCGCAAAGCGCAAGATCGGGCTCCAAACTCTTAAAGAGCTGCTCGATGGAGGCTAGAAAGAGGGAGTGAAAGTTTTCTCTTTGTTTAAGTTCTGCTATGCGCATAGAAATCCTTAGCTAAGAGCTACATACGGGGGGCGTAGCGCGAGGCATGCATAAAGCCCTGTTAAGGCCAAAATCAGACTGGGCGTAGCGAGGACTTCTCGTCAGAAAGGGGGTAGCGCGGGATCGCCGAGAAAAACGCAGCGTGAACGCATGCCATGCGGCGAATGAGCGGAATGAGCGAATACGACGCATGGCATTGCAGTGAACCCTGCGTTTTTTGAGGAAGCCCGCGCGTAGGGGGAAACTTCCCCCACCAAGCTAAAGTCTTAAAAACAGCCAATGATACGACGTTGCGGATGCCCAGCCTTATGCCCCTTGAACTATATAGGACCGATAGGGCAAAAGTTTCAAGAGGGCGGCGGAGGGCGAGTCTAGCTTTGGCTTGACAATTTATGGGGATTGGCATTAGTTTATTGTGCTTTGGGGGGAGCAGTAACATTTTCCCCGCGCTTATGCGTGGGCATGGAGAGTCGAACAGAGAGATGCGAGTTTTGTATGTGGCGTCTGGGATTAGTGTGGATACGAGTGGGCAGGTTTCGTCGCTGGTGGGGCGGCTGCCGAGGAATTTGAAGCGCTTGGGGCTTGAGCTAAGTGTGATTTTGCCACATTTGCGTGATATTGACGAGGGGGAGTGTGCGCTTGCGGAGCGTTTGCATAGGCTAAATGTTCGAATTGATGGGAAGGATATTGAGCTGCGGATTTTGGAAGGGCGGCTCAATGAGCATGTACGAGTTTTTTACCTGAGTCATGATATTTTGCGCTCGGTGACGTCGCTTGCGGAGCTGGATGGAGCTCTTGGATTTGGGCTTTATGCGCAAGCGGTGGCGGCGTTTTTGGCCAAGCAAATTGTGGCGGTAGATGTGGTGCATTGCGATGACATCGGGACTTGTCTGCTTCCGGTGATGATGCGTCAAGGCGAGCATGCGGCGAAATTAAATTCGGTGAAATGCTTGGTTAGCTTGCCGAGTATTCATAATCAGGGGCTTCGCTCCTTGGATTGGGTGGATAGATTTGGGCTTAGCGCACAACTTAAAAGTTCTGAAGGTCTTGAGTTTTACGGCGAGATGAGCATTTTAAAGGGTGCATATTTGTATGCCGATGCGATTGTTTTGCCGTCCAAGGCCGATGTTGATGCGATTTTTGATAAAGACGGCGGGGCTAGTGGGCTTGAGGGTGTTTTGGCCAAGCGTCGCAAGATTGTTAAGGCCATTGGAACAGGAATTACCCTTGATTGCTGGGATCCGAGTACGGGGAGAGATATTGGAAAGGCTGTATGCAAATCGAAATTAGCGGCAAAGTTAAAACTCTCAAAAGATCCGAAACGTCCGTTAATCTGCTTTATTGACGAATTTAGTGCGGAAGGCGGCGTGGATTTGGTCAGCGATATTCTTGACGATCTTATGGATAGGCGAGCGCAACTGGTGTTTTTGGGCAAGGGTAAAGAGCGCTACGAGAGCGTGCTAAAGGACTGGCGCGAAGAGTTTTCGGGGAATTTGTCGGTGACGTTGAAGGACGTGTCGGAGGAAGATTTACGGGAGCATTTGGCGGCGTGCGACTTTATTTTGATGTCGCGCGAGCAGCAGGGGCAAAACACGCAGCACTTGCGTGCAATGCGTTATGGGTGCTTACCGATTGCGTACCTGCGAGGAAGCGTTGCGAGCGATATCCGCAACTGTAAGCCCAAACGACCCGCTAATGACTCTAACGCTTTTGGCTTTACGCTTTATGATGCCGATGAATTCTTTGAGAGTGCCATGGATGCCATCGACGTTTTTGAGAATGCCAAGACGCACGAAGCGCTGGTTGAGCGAGCCATGAACTACGAGTACTCATGGGTAGATTGCGCGAAGGCGTACCAAGAGCTTTATCAAAAAATCTAGGAAAGCTCTGATGATTTGGGGCTAACGCCCCAAACCCCGTTCTAGAATCCGCATTAAATTTGCTTACAAAAGGGCAGGTTTGAAACCTGCCCCTACTATTTGAACAAGGGCAGGTTTGAAACCTGCCCCTACTATTTGAACAAGGGCTGGTTTGAAACCTGCCCCTACTATTTGAACAAGGGCTGGTTTGAAACCTGCCCCTACTATTAATTGCCCCCGTTCTAGAATCCGCATCCAATTTGCTAAGAAATGCCTCATTTGATTTTTGAATCATGTGCAAGATCGCAGATTAAGCGCAAGAATTTTGCGGTGAATCATTTTTTGCGCCACGGCTAAGACTGTAAATTTTGTTGCTAGCACTAAGCGATATAGGTTAGACTGTGCACTCGTTCGAGGGGGGAACGCGTGAAGGCGCTTGTGGCGATAGAATTCTTAGTGCTCGTGTGCTAACAGGTGGCGTATGCAGAGTAATTATGTAGATCGAGAAGAAGCGGTGGCAACCATAGAGACGTGGTTGCTGGCACCTAGCGATTTTATGGATATTTTGCCGAGCCTTGCTGCGCTCCGCGGTAGCCATGATTATGCAGAGCAACGCCGTGCTTTATCGATTTATTCTGGTCGCAGTGAGGCCGAGATTGATATTTCGGTAGACGGTTTTTTAGCCAAAAAACAAGCGCAGGCTGCACCAAGTTACGGTGTGGCCCCCCATCAAGCACCCATGTACGGGGCGCCACAAAGTGTGCACTACATCCATCACTACAACGCCCCCAATACAACGAATTGCGCGATGTGTAATTCGTCGATGCCCATATTTCAGGGCGAAACGCGCATGAAACGGGGTGGCTGCCTTTTGATGTTTTTATTCGGCGTCTTCTTATTTCCCCTCTTCTGGCTCCCAATTGTATTATATAGAGAGCCAAAGCCAGAGATTTACTGCCAGCGTTGTAAGAAATATCACCAGTTAAAATGAGAAAAGCCTCATTTGATTTTTGATGACGTTCAAACAAGCCAAGATAGCTTTCCACACTTTTCTCTAGCTGCCTTTTGGCGGTTTTTGCATTCATCAAGGGCAGGTTTGAAAGCTGCCCCTACTATTTTTACATAAAGATGATTGAAATTGCTCGCATACATTCTTTGCAAATATAGCGAGTATGCAAGCTCAACGGTGTTTTAGCTCTTTGTATGTTTTACTAAATATTATTTTTGTAGTATACAAATAACTAAAATAGATAGCCAACTTTGCTTTGGCTAAAATATTATAGAGTATTTTTTGTTTAAAACTAAAGGGTGTATTAATGAAAACAAAGACGGTGGCATGGAGAAACGACGCGGTAGCAAAGGTCAGTGGCCGCGCGAAATACGCAGATGATTACAAATTCCATAATATGCTTCACGCCGTACCCGTTTACACGGATGAGGTTTCGGCAAAGATTTTAGCCATCCATACCGATGAAGCCGCGGCAATGCCCGGTGTTGTTCGCGTTGTCACCCACAAAGATGTCATGGGCAGCGCAGTTGTGGGGCAAATACAGAAGGATTATCGAATTTTATGCTCTGACCGCATTCGTATGCATGGAGACGTGGTGGCGATTGTTGTTGCAAAAACGCGCGCTGAGGCACTTGAAGCCTCCAAGGTCGTTCGCGTGGACTGCGAAGCCTTACCCGCACTTTTTGACGCTGAAGAAGCTTTTAAGGACGAGATCCTTGTTCACCCCGACAAGGGAACGAACCTTATAAATCACCACAAAGTCCGAACTGGCGACGCTAAAGCCGCTTTTGCAGACTGCGACGTCATTTTGGAAGAAGTCTTTAGCACGCAGCGCCAAGAGCACGCGTATATTGAACCCGAATCCTCGGTCGCGGTTCCAGGAGATGACGGCGTTATACGGATCTATGGCTCTATGCAGCATCCCTTTGTAACACGGCGCTTTAGCGCGGCTTTGCTCGGTGTGCGCCTCGCAGACGTCGAAGTCTTTACCATCCCTGTTGGCGGCGGTTTTGGGGGAAAAGACGATACAGCGGCCATCGTTAGTGCGCGTGCTGCGCTCTGCGCTCGTCTAACTAATCAACCCGTCAAGATGACCTACGCCCGAGAGTGGTCTATGCGCGAGAGCTACAAGCGCCACTCCTACAAAGTTTATTACAAAATGGGATTGCTTAAGGATGGCAGCATACACGCGTGCGAGATCAAGGTTTTTGCCGATGGCGGCGCGTACTGCTCGGTTACGCCTTGGGTAACTTGGCGCTCTACAGTCCAGTGCTGTGGCCCCTACTGCGTCCCCCACGTCTACTGCGATGTCTACGGCGTACACACCAACAACGTCTTTACGGGTGCATTCCGCGGTTTTGGTTCTCCACAGATGAACTTCATCGTGGAGCAAATGGTAGAAAAAGCAGCGCTACACCTTGGTATGGACGAGATCGAGTTTAGGCAAAAGAACATGGTCAAGCAAGGCTGCACGACGATTACGCAGCAAAAACTCGACGTCCACACCGTGAGTATGGGCCAAGTTTTAGATACAGCGATGCAGCGCTTTGACTACCTCCAAAAGCGCAAGAATAACAGTCGCGGCCAAGTCGATGAAAACGGCGAGTATCGTGCTGTGGGCTTGGCGATGAGTTATCGGGGGATGAGTTTGGGGGCAGAGGGCATCGATATTTGTGCAGCCATCATCAACGCGCAGTTTGACGGTTCTATACTCCTTGAAACGGGAATCCACGAAAACGGGCAAGGCTCCGAAGCCGTCATGATTTTGACCGCAGCAGAAGAACTGGGTGTAGATCGTGACCGAATCCGCTACCGCCGTTCATCAACGTCGAATATCCCTGACTCGGGTACAACCGTCGCATCCCGTGGAACCATCATGGGTAGTTCGGCCGTCGTGCTAGCCGCTAAAAAACTTAAAGAACAGATGAGTCGCGTACTTTCACCCATGCTTGGCTGTGAACCCGAAGCGGTACGCTTCGAGAACGACGCTGTCCATGGTCCGCAAAAATCGCTTAGCTGGGACAGCGCTGTCTGGGAGATGTTCCTTCTACAAGAGCATCCCTACGCACAGGCAACGTTTCAAGCGCCATCCGTTAGCTGGGACGAAGAGACTGGACATGGGAACGCATACTTTACTTGGGTTTATGGCTGCCAAATCGCCGAAGTTTCGGTGAACGCCAAAACGGGTAAAATTACGCTACTTGACGCTATTGCCGTGCACGACGTCGGTAAGGCCGTGAACCGCCCGTTTTTACTGGGTCAAATCTACGGCGGCATGACCCAAGGTTACGGCTACGCAACCATGGAAGACCTCGGCATCGTCGATGGGAAGATCAAAAACCTCAATCTTGGGCGATACAGAATTCCCAAAGCCACCGAAGTACCCGATTTTGAAGCAGTGATCGTGGAGAATACAGATCCACTCTCAGAATCTGGAGCAAAGGGCATCGGTGAGCCAGCTCTCGAGTTGATGGCGCCTGCCGTTGCTAACGCCGTCTTCAACGCCACTGGCCAGCGAATTCAGAGTTTGCCGATTGTGGTAGCACCGAGTTAATTTAGCGAGTACTTTTTACGATAATTCTTAATATCGCCTGTTTACCGCAGTTTAAAAGCTAAAATAAAGCAAAAGAACGAATATCTCACAAGATATGGCACTAACAGGCGAATAGCACATAATACGAGGTCAGCATGCAAATCACCGTTAATCAAAAGCTCTACCAGATCGACGATAGCCGCGAGAAAGAATACCTTCTCGACTATATACGCGAAGATCTCGATCTCACCGGCAGCAAAAACGGTTGCGGCGTTGGCGTTTGTGGAGCCTGCGTCGTACTCATCGACGATAAACCGCAACGCGCTTGTCGCCAAACACTCAAACGATGTGATGGTAAAAGCGTGGTCACTATTGAAGGCTTCAGCGAAGCGGAGACGCTACACCCCCTACAGCAATCTTTCCTAGATTGCGCCGCCGTGCAATGCGGCTACTGTATACCCGGCATGGTGCTAAGCGGACACGCGCTGCTCATGCAAAACCAAAATCCTAGCCGCGAAGAAATACGCAAAGCCATCAACAATAACCTCTGTCGTTGCACTGGTTACAAGCAAATTGTCGATGCCATACAAGAAGCAGCGCCACATTATGCAAAAAAATAAAACGCTAGAGAGCTTCCCACCATTGTTGCAAGTAAAGACCTTTGCTCTGAAGCAAAAAACTCACCATTTTCGTAAACGAGCAAGAACGCTCATCGGTAATCGAATAAAATAATCAGTTTAGCTATAACTCACACGGTTTGCACAGAAAAAAGCTGCACCATTTTGTTTTCTTTTTGGGAGGGGGGTGCGGGGGGAACCTTTTTTCTTTTGCAAAAAGAAAAAAGGTTCCCCCCGCGCAAACTCAAAAGAAATACATAATGCTGAGGCTATATCCTCGGACAGCGCCCGCGCTTTGCATTGCGAAGGGTCGCTGTCGAGCAGCGCGCTTCGTCTGGGCAGAGTGTTTTGGCTAAGCTATAGTTTTCGGGTTTTTGCAAAACAAAGTCGATACGTTTTCGCTCTTCAGCGAGCGTTACTTGTTTCTCTTCAACGGCGCCGTCAATAGAAGCACGTACAGTGTATGTACCCTTCCCCGGCACCAAGCGCTCAAATGCCCCATCGCTACAGCGCGATGTCCAGTTTTCATCGTGAGCATACTTGATGTCGATAATCTCGACTTTCGCCACCAAGGCTTTGCCGTCTTGATCCTTAACCGTACCGTATATGCTAGGACCACGCATCGTGCGGCGTAGCAAGGTTTTCCATGCTTCGCGGTTCCTCAGAACAGTATCACGGCGCAGTTCCTGCTTTAAGGGGTTATGCTGCGAACCCTCGATCAAAAACGCCGTTGTTCCCGCAACCCAACGAAACCAGTCCTGATCGCAGCCATCGACGTTATAGATGTTTTTTACCACCGCGTAGGGCTTGTCATTCGACTGTATACCCGCGGCGCTTGCCATGAGTTCGGCAATCGGCCAAGCCTCATCGGGCTTGGGGTTGGTCATACCATCAATAGAATAAGGCACCAAAATCTTCGTCGAAACCGTGTGATAGCTGATAGCGGAAGTAAACTGCTTGGTGTTAACCATGTTCATCATAGCCTGCGTCTCTGGCTCCGAAGCGGGTTTCTCGCCGCGGTACCAGTAGTGCTTCGGTTTTGAGGAGGAAGCGCGCTCCTTGAACTTACCCCACATCAGCGGATAGTTGCGGTTCAAATCGACACCAGCGCCAACGCGGATTTCCCCGCTCTCATCGTAAACATCACGAGCGTTTTTGCGCCCCAAAGACGTCGATTCGTGGATATGCAGATGGTTTCCATCGGGGTTAACAAGGGGGATGCACCAGATTTCGAGTTTCTCCACAAAGGCATCAATTTCGGGATCCTTGTCGGGATTTTCAAGCAAAATTTTGATGCTGTCAAAAACAAAATCCGTGGCCAGTAATTCCATGCCGTGGTGCGCCCCGTTAAGCATCACTGTAGGTTTTTGGCCTCCTCCCTTTTTGGAAATGACAAGCGCGTAAATCCCGCGCCCCAAAACCGACTTTCCGATACGCACTAACTTCGCCTTTTTGGGGTAGCGCTTCGCATACGCCCTTAACAAGCTCTCCACCATCTCGGCGTCCTGATAACTCGCCAGAACATCGTAACCTGTTTCATCCGCGACGGGCCACTGCTTTTTTTTTTCCCTAAAGTTAGCATCAAGCATGCTGTGGCTAACCGTTCCCGTCGCTTTTAGCTCCATATTGAGCGCAAGCGTTGCGCGTTTTAACAATTCGTATTGCGCTTGCGTACAGCGATAAAGTCTTGGTTCTACTGGAGCTTTATCCAGTGCAACACATCCCGAAGGTATACTGAGCTGCGCTCTATCGCTAGCCGTTAACCATACGTAACGATTTGGCCCAATAAGGCTAGCTTCGGGCTGCTGCTCTTGGCTCGCATCAATAATACTTAGGCTTTGGAAGACGCTATCGGACGATTGCCTACGATACGCCCTAAATCCGATATGCCCCTGCATGTAAGTGCCATCGTTAAGATTGAAATTACCCAGCAATTGCAAAGTATCAGCATCGTAGACCTGAATCGACAGTTGCGAGCCTATATTAAAAATCACAAACTCTACGACTTTAACCGTTTTGGTATCAAGCGTTAAACTGGACGCCATCGCGCGCGGTGTACCCTCATCCCAGCGATAAATCACTAGCTTGTCGACTTCAACACCAACGCTGTAGCCACTTAGCATGGGGAGCGCGTCCTTCTCGAACTTGGCACGCCAAAAAAACGAACCATCGGCTCTAGCGCCGAGTTGCCAGCGAAGGCGCAAAAACGCATTGAAAGGCGCCTTATTCTCGCTAAACCAAAAAGCATCACGAGCCCCGCGCATACTCTCAACTCGCAGCCCATCGTCGTCTTGTATCCACTTGCCCAAACTATGGGCATTCTGCACTTGGGCGCCTAAACCAATAATAAGACGCTCATGCTTACTATCAGCCGAACAATATTCGTCCGCAAAGAGCTCGCTTTGCACAAAAAACAACGCCATTGTGCAAAGCAATACCACTAAAGTGTATGTATTTTTGTACCACATTTCGCCTTAAGCCAATTCTATCGGTGGCAATTCCTCTTTGTTCTCCTCGATTTCTTCTTCGACCATCTCGCGGATTTTGGAGTTAAAGTTGACTTTAACCACACGCTCTTTATTGGCTAGCTCCTCTTCTTTTTCTCTCTTGCGCTTTTGGGCTAAAGCTTCCCTGCCTTCATCAAGGATGAGCTCAAATTCATCTCCATCGATCGTTTCAAACTCGATCAAAGCTTCAGCCACCTCGTTGAGTTTATCAAGGTTTTCTCCCAAAATCTTCTTGGCACGCTCATACTGTTGCGTCAAAATTCTGCGTACCTCGTCATCAAGGAGCTGCGCCGTGCGCTCCGAGTAATTCTTGGCATGCGATAACTCCATGCCCAAGAACGGCTGTTCCTCCGGGTTTACATAAGCCACTGGCCCAAACGCGTCGCTCATCCCCCACTCCGCAACCATTTTGCGCGCAATCTTGGTAGCGTTCTCTAAATCGTTACTGGCACCCGTGTTTTGAACGCCAAAAATTAACTCATCAGCAACGCGCCCACCCATGGTAATCGCAATTCTATTGAGTAGCCATTCGCGGCTATAACTCAGTTTATCCTCATCGGGCACCTGCGCCACCATACCCAATGCGCGCCCACGCGGCACAATCGTGATTTTGTGTATCGGATCCACTTCATCACCGGGTAATAGCTTCGTCACCAAAGCATGCCCCGCCTCATGAAAAGCCGTCCCCCGCTTCTCCTTCTCCGTAATCACCATGCTTCGCCGCTCTCGCCCCATCAACAACTTGTCGCGAGCCTCGGTAAAGTCCGACTGCTCCAAACAATCCGCGTTATTTTGTGCAGCGTTGAGCGCCGCCTCGTTGACAAGATTCTCAATATCGGCCCCCGACATCCCAGGCGTAGCTTTTGCAATGATTTCCAAGTCAACGGTTTTACCCAGCGGCGTCCTTTTCGTGTGCACCTTGAGGATAGCCTCGCGTCCCCGAACATCGGGGCTAGGCACCGTTACGCGCCTATCAAAACGCCCAGGCCGCAGGAGCGCTGGATCTAAAACGTCTGGTCGGTTTGTAGCAGCAATCAAAATAACTCCGTCGTTACTCTCAAAACCGTCCATCTCGACAAGCAACTGATTAAGCGTCTGTTCGCGTTCATCATGTCCGCCACCTAAACCCGCTCCCCTGTGGCGCCCCACCGCGTCAATTTCATCGATAAAAATAATACATGGCGCATTCTTTTTGCCCTGCTCAAAGAGGTCGCGCACTCGTGAAGCGCCAACACCGACAAACATCTCCACAAAATCCGAACCAGAGATCGTAAAAAACGGCACCTTCGCTTCGCCTGCAACACTTCGCGCCAGAAGCGTCTTGCCCGTTCCCGGCGGCCCCATCAGCAACACACCCTTCGGAATCCGCCCCCCCAAACGCGTAAAACGCCGCGGCGTTTTCAAAAACTCCACAATCTCACGCAGCTCTTCCTTCGCCTCCTCGATCCCCGCGACGTCCGCAAAAGTCACCGTGTGCTGATCCTGCGTCAATAAACGCGCCTTACTCTTGCCAAAACTCATCCCCTTGCCGCCCCCCTGCATTTGGCTAAACATGTAGAGCATAAAAAATATCAAAATCGCCGTCGGCAGCATGTAAATGAGCATCTGCGTCCATGAGCTGTCGTCAAGCTCACTGAACTTATACGCGACCTTATTCTCATCCATCACATCGCGCAGGTCATCGTTAATACTCCCGTAGCTCTCGAAACTCTTTTGACCATTGTGCGTCTCCATGCCGCGCACCGTGAACTCCCCCGTTATTTCGTTGCCCTTCACCTCAATGGACGCCACTTCCCCATTGCGCACGGCGGCCGCAAAGTCGCTAAAAATCAGCTTCTCCGAGTCGCCCGCACTGCCCGTGTTTTTCATAAAAATGAAAATAAAAACCCCCACCAATAAGATGAGCGCTATGAATCTTTGGAATCTGAACTTCACTCTACATACCTTTAAATTTCCTAGCCTCCCTAGCAAGCATCACCCTTGAAAGGCGCATAACTCGCTAATATTCGCAGCTAAAAAACATGAAGCAATAAAATTTATCGATAATCTAAATATCCTAAATACAACTCGTTGAATTTTTGGGGAAGGGGGGAAGTTTCCCCCCTCGACTGGGCTTCGCTTAAAATTTGCTGTAAGCTGCAAAATGTTGTGCGATGTTTGCGCTATTCGCTTAACCATCGCACAACATGCAGCTTATAGCAAATTCTTGCGCGCGATCCCAGTCTCCCCCCTCTGTAAGAGTTTATACCCTCTCTCAGCGCTCTCCCCGCCACCACGCCTTGACTAGCTCTAGCATTATCAAGAATGAACAGCAAAATATATTAAAATAGCCTCCCCGCGTTCTTAACTATCGTCTTCTGCGAGTTTCTGAATTTCTTCCCCAAACTCGTCCAAGCCGTGTTGGCGCAAAAATTCATCGGCACTAGCATCTAGCTTAGGGCTCCTATGCTCTACGCGCATCAAAACTTTATGCTCACCACGACTGTACTCTAGCCAGTTCTCGGAATAGTGAAAAATGCGATCCGACTCAAAAAACTCCGCCCAAACGTCGTCCATGGCATCGAGCGCCGCACTATGGGCATCCATCGGATTTTGTATCTTGTTGGTTTCACACTCTAGACACAAATCTACCGAATACTCTTGATCATGATCGGTCGAGTAAAAGACGCACTCAAGTGCCGCAAATGCATGTCCCACCTCGGTTTTAATCACAAAACACTCGCCAGGACTTAAGTATCGCCTGTATCGACGGGCGAGAACTTTCGCGATTTCTGCCTCTAGCTCCGAGCCTAGGGATACACCTTTATCTTTTGGAAGCTGCATAATATTCATTCACTAAAACGAAGTTTGCGAACCAGCGTTTTACCAACGCGAATTCTGCACTCACTGTTAAGGATACACTCATTAATTTCAAATACACTTCTCAACGACATCTTGAGGAAGCGCTTCGCCCATCTTCTGGCGACTCTGTACCAAAGCCCAGCCGCAAAGCTTATCCCGCAGCTGCTTTATCCGTAGCTTCCCTCATACCATCCTCTTTAACGATAAAAAACGACCTCGCAAACAAAAGGCTCCCCCAAAAGCTACGCGTGTACAACATAATCACGGTCCGCTGTCGTCAACAGGAGCAGCCCTAAATTCGCTAATTTTATCTCTTGCTGGATCGCATTGCAGATCGGCAGGCGCCGGTGGATTGATTTCATCGCGAATATAACGATACACATCGGCTAAGAAGTGACCGCGCCCCTGTGCATCCACCGAAACCGTGTGATAATCGATAAAAACATCGATGGGGGTATTTAAATCCACGGGATACTCTCCCTTGTCAATGAAAGCGCGATCAACAACATGTTGATCGTAAGAGCCATCAAGCGTGAGGAGCAGCTTTGCAAAATCCATCGCATCTTCTACGCGCAAGCACCCATGCGAAAAAGCTCGTATGGGGTACGTAAACATCTCCTTTTTGGGCGTGTCGTGAAAATAAGTATTGTGCTTATTGGGAAAAATAAGTTTTACGTTCCCCAACGCGTTATTGGGGCCAGGTTTTTGGCGCAAAACACGCCCACCACTACGTGGGCTGTAGTACTCAAAATCGCTCTTCTCCAGCCAAGTGGGATCTTGTGCCATGCGCTTTTGATACTCATCGACCTCGATCCGCGGTGGAACGTTCCAGTACGGGCTATAAACGACATAAGTCATTCGTGCGTGCATAAGCGGTGTTGCGTTCATGCGCTCCCAACGCCGCGTTCGTGTATTGCAAAATCGTGTGGAGTTGCCTACGACGATTTTATGCGAAGCTAATAACTCGCCCTTATCCCAAAGCTCTGCCGTAAAGGAAGGTACATTGACGTAGATGTAACGCTCCGAATTTTCGTACATCGAATGAGTCCAACGTCGAATATTTGCCTCGATTTCCGCCAATCTCACCGAAGCTTTGACGTTGAGGCTGCGCCAAAACACATCGTGTGGAAGCCCAGTAAGCTCAAGCTGGTGCGTCTCTTGGTAGGCTCGAACAGCATTTACCAGCGCTTCATCGTAAAAATCATCCATCGTTCCGTTAAAGTAGCCTTCCCTTTGCAGGCGCTGCTTTAACTGCAAGACCTTGGGGGCGCGCCCATTTCTGTTCATGGGTTCCCCAACGATTTCGTCCCAATCACCCGACTCTACTATAGCACGGTAGCGCTCTCGCAGTGCCTGCAATTTCGCATACTGCTCGTGCTGAGGCGCGAGCAAAGCAAGCGTTTCTGCGCTTTTTTCGGGATCGCTTTGGCGCAAACTCACAAAATCTGCCTCTAAACGCGCGCTAATAATCGCATCGAAGTGCTTCGGGTGTATTTCGTTGCGGTTGGCTTCCGTGGTGAATTCTTCCCACTCTTGCGCAGAAAATTTGTCTAGATTGCCGTATTTTAACGTCTTTGCATATAAAAGATAGGCATCAGCCATAGCAAATTCGACGCTTTGCAACAACAAGGTCTTCACCTCGCGCTTCTCGCGCCATAAGGTAAAAGCGGCAGCAAAACGCGGTACTACGCTCGTCTGCGGCGATGAGACAAGCTCCTTAAGCATGGCGAGTTCCGATTGCGGGCTAAAATCAAAGCCTGCTGCACTGAGTTGCTGCGTAAGCGCATGCTGCTCGGCATGGTTGAGCCAAATCCCTGGGCGCTCTTCAAGATCTTCAAGAAGTTTAACTAAACGCTCCTGTTCAGTTCGTAGCTCCGCAAGTGGCCAAAGCTCCGCTGCTTGTGCATGCTCATCAATACGCTCTAACGCGTCCAATAAGGATTTGCCAAAGAGCGAAAACTCCCCATTCTCCGCAAGAAATATAGGCGCAAAATCCGCATAAAGTTTTGCAATCAACGCGGGGTATCGTAATTTTTTGGAACTCTTAAGACTAAGATCAAAATTTTCGTCTTCTTCCTGCTTGAGCAATGGTTCTAGTTTTAACTCTAGCTGCTGCGCTAAGCCTTGGACATACTCCGCATACCGCGCCAAATCGACAACGCCAGCCTCATCCTCGCCTTGTTTAGCGAGCCCAGCACCGCTCTCTTCGCCATTTTGCCCGTTAGTACAAGCCAGCAACAAAAACGATAGCAGTAAAGAGAATGCTAAAAAAATTCGATAATCTACGTTTTTTCGCAAGAAAGTCATCGACATCAAGACAAAAAATAGAACAAAATTTAGACTTAAAAAAAAAGCGTAGCCATGAGCTACGCTAACCATTTTAGCTAAGAAGAACTAATACTCAATATCGCGTAGCAAGACGCCAGTTTTGTTAAGGTATGCGTGAAGTCCCATCTTCGATACCGAGCGCAGAGCTCTAGCACTCAAGCGTATGTGCACAAAACGCTTTAGTTCTGGACAGAAAATACGCTTTCTTTGTAGATTGGGTAGCTGGCGCTTTTTAGTTTTATTGTGCGCGTGAGAAACATTGTAACCAACGAGGGGACCTTTTCCGGTTAATTGACATTTGCGGGCCATCTTTTGCTCCTTATATATAATGATAAAATCTAAAGTTCTACGTTTGCAGGGCAAAATTTGCGCTGCAAAAATCTGCACAACGCTACGCTTCTTTAGTTAAAAATGCAAGCATTATTTACACTAATCCTTGTCTTCAGCACGGCGATACACTTCGACCTGTGCACGCGCCGTCGCCAACTGTGTCTCAAAGGCGAATCGCTCCTCGACATCAATCGATTCGATCGACTTGAGCTTATCCTCCGCATCCGCAAGCATCGCCTTCGCTTCCTCAATATCGATATCGTCCTTGCCATCGGCTGTATCAACCAACAGCGATACCTCGTTGTTGCTTATTTCTAAAAAACCTGGGCCTACGACGTAAACACTGCTCTCATCACCATTTTGAGCAACAACCCGGCCTGGCTTCGTAATAGAGAACAGCGGAATGTGCTCAGGCAACATTTGGATTTCACCGTCCGCACCTGGAACACTCAGTGAATCCACATCACGCGCAAATACCACCTTCTCGGGGGTAATAATACGTACAGAAAGCTTATTTGGCATTTAGACACCCTTTTTTAGCATATCCGCCTTTTCGATGGCTTCTTCGATGGTTCCCACCATATGGAAGGCCGCCTCTGGCAGTTCATCGTATTCGCCCTCGACAAGTCCTTTAAAGCTTCGCACTGTGTCTTTAAGCTCGACGTATTTTCCTTTCATTCCAGTGAAAGCTTCGCTCATAAAGAAGGGCTGGGAGAGAAAATATCGAATTTTACGCGCTCTATCGACGGTTAAGCGGTCTTCTTCACTCAACTCATCCATGCCCAAAATAGCAATAATATCCTGCAACTCGCTGTAGCGCTGCAAAATTGCCTGAACATTACGCGCCACTTCGTAGTGCTCCTCCCCAACGATCGTGGGGTCAAGTAGCGTACTCGTCGATGCCAAAGGATCTACTGCTGGGTAGATACCAGCGCTGGCGAGCTGGCGCGAAAGAACGGTTGTGGCGTCAAGGTGCGCAAAAGTCGTGGCAGGTGCAGGGTCTGTGAGGTCGTCTGCGGGTACGTAGATCGCCTGCACCGAGGTAATAGAACCCTTTCGCGTCGATGTAATACGCTCCTGAAGCTCGCCCATCTCAGTCGATAGCGTTGGTTGATAACCTACAGCGCTCGGTATTCGTCCCAACAGCGCCGAAACCTCCGAACCTGCTTGCGTAAAGCGGAAAATGTTATCGATAAAGAGCAAAACGTCTTGATGCAGTTCTTCGCGGAAGTACTCTGCAACGGTCAAACCGCTAAGACCAACACGCGCACGCGCCCCAGGGGGCTCATTCATCTGTCCGTAAACAAGGGCAACCTTCGATTTTTCGGCATCCTTTAGGTCGATAACACCAGCTTCCACCATCTCCCAGTACAAGTCGTTACCTTCGCGAGTACGCTCGCCAACCCCCGCAAAAACCGAAAAACCGCCGTGTTTTAGCGCAACGTTGTTGATCAGCTCCATGATAAGAACGGTTTTACCGACGCCGGCACCGCCAAACAATCCAATTTTGCCACCCTTGGCATAGGGCGCCAAAAGATCAACAACCTTAATGCCTGTCTCGAAGCTCTCGACACTAACCGCTTGCTCCTCGAAAGAGGGAACTGGGCGATGAATTTCCCAGCGCGTTTTGCAGGGAATATCGCCACGCTCATCGATGGGCTCACCAATAACGTTCATAATGCGACCAAGAACTTCTTTACCCACAGGAACATCAATGCCCTTACCCGTGTTCACTACGGGCATATCGCGAACCAAACCATCGGTCGAGTCCATCGCAATACAACGTACTACATTCTCACCTGTGTGCTGAGCTACCTCGACGACCAAGTTCCAAGGCTCATCGCTAATCGAGGGATTTGTAATGCGTAGCGCCGTGTATATTTCGGGCAATGCGCCGTCAAAAATAACGTCCACCACAGGGCCAATGACTTGTAGTACCTTTCCCGTCGCTTTAAGCGACGCCAAATTTTGCTTCATATCGAAACTCTCCGCTATGGATGATTTTAAAATGGTTTTGAGAGTCGTGCTCGAGGGAGAAAAAGCAAGTTTTATAAACTCTCACTTTATGAACTGTCCTATTTTTTACTATTGCCTATTTTGTTCGTTTATTGTTTGACGAACTTATAAGATTTACTCACAGTATCATCTTATATCGTTAATCCATCTTATGGGTTTTTGGCTAAGTTATTGCCTATCACCGCAGTTTAGAGGGGGGAGCCCAAGACCCGTCGATAAAATTCGCAAAAGTCTGCATTTTGTGCGGTGGTTAAGCGGCGAGCGCAAACACCGCACAAAATTTTGCAGCTTTTAGCGAATTTTGAGAGAGGCTTGGGCGCGGGGGGAGACTTCCCCCCGCCCCTAAAAAGCTGCTTAAAAAATGGATTATTTTGACTATTTTATTCAATAACCTCGTATTTGATAATGGGCAAACTCGCGTTATTACAGCGCTTCAGCGCCACTAACGACTTCAATGAGTTCGGTCGTGATGGCAGACTGTCTTGCTCGGTTGTACTTCAACGTCAGGCGTTCGATCATCTCTTCGGCGTTTTTGGACGCGTTGTCCATGGCCGTCATGCGGGCGCCGTTTTCGCTAGCCAGGCCCTCCAAAAGGGCGCGTTGGATGTGGATAGAGACCGCGCGGGGCAAGAGAACGTCGAGGATTTTGTGCACCGATGGTTCGTAGATGTAGCTGACGCCCGTCAAATCATCCGCCGGCTTGTCGTCCTCGTTTTTGAGAATAGACTTGAGCGGCAAAACGCCGTCGAGCACCACATTTTGTGAAATCGCGCTTTTAAATCGCGTATAGAGCACGAAAACGTCGTCGATGCTCTTTTCGATATATTGCTCGCAAATGCGCTCAGAGAGCTGCAGTGCTAGGCTATGTGTGGGCTTAGACCAAGCATCTTCAATGATTTCGCGCTCAAAGCCCTCAAGGCGACGCAGTGCTATTGGTGCCTTGGTTCCCACAAAAATGAGCTTGAAATTTTTGTATTGATCGCGCCGCTCGGCGACAAAACGCCTAGCGCTCTTTACGATGTTGTGATTGTACGCCCCGCACAGACCCTTATCGGCGCTAACGACGATGAGCACACCGTTGCGCTCGCCCTTGGGTTCGCGCAAAAGCGGATGCAGCGACGCGTCGGTCTTCTGCACCAGGTGTTCGATAACGTTGATGAGCTCGTTGACGTATGGGCGCGTCGATACTACAGCTTCTTGGGATTTGCGAAGCTTGGAGACCGCAACCATCTTCATGGCTTTGGTTATTTTGCCCGTGTTATGCACGCTGGCTATGTGCTTTCGAATTTGCTTAAGATTGGCCATGTTGAATCATTCCTAGCGTTGGCGCGGTTTTCCGCGTTGGCTACTAAACTTTTGCCTCAGGGTCGAAGGTTTCGGCAAAAGCCTTGAGGCTAGCCTCTAGCTTTGCACGCAGGGCGTCACTGATTTTTTGCTCCTCCCGGATTTCGCGTAAAATGGCCTCGTGACTAGTTTCGATATAGCGTAAAAGCTCGCTCTCGTAGCGCTTAATTACGCGTATGGGGTAATCTTTAAGATAGTTGTTAGTAGCCGCAAAGATGCTGATGATCTGCTTCTCGACGGGCATCGGGACATACTGCCCTTGCTTGAGCACCTCGGTGAGGCGCTCCCCGCGCGCGAGCATCGCTTGCGTAACGGCGTCGAGATCGGAGCCAAACTGCGCGAAACTCTCAAGTTCTCTAAACTGCGAGAGATCGAGCTTGAGCGTTCCCGCAACCTGCTTCATCGCTTTGATTTGTGCGGCGCCACCAACGCGACTGACCGAAATACCGACGTTGATTGCGGGGCGCATACCTGCGTTGAATAAGTCCGCATCTAAGAAGATCTGACCATCGGTGATAGAAATAACGTTGGTAGGAATATACGCCGAAACGTCGCCTGCTTGCGTTTCAATAATGGGAAGCGCGGTTAGGGAGCCGCCTGTTTTGGGCAAACGTTGCGCGCGGAAAGTGCTACCGCGTCGTTTTGCCTCCTCTTCGGCTTCTTTCTTACCCGTTGCGCCCACGTACACCTTCTTATCTACCCCCACTTCTTTCTCGCTGCTCGCATCTCCCTCGACGACGATCCAGTCCTCGCGCATCTTTGCCGCGCGCTCAAGTAAGCGGCTGTGCAAATAGAAAACGTCGCCCGGATAGGCTTCGCGCCCTGGGGGCCTGCGTAAGAGCAACGCTAACTGACGATACGCCACGGCGTGCTTAGACAAATCGTCGTAAATCACCAAAACGTGCATGCCGTTGTCGCGAAAATACTCGCCCATCGTGCAACCCACATAGGGCGCCAAATACTGTAACGGCGCCGAATCCGAAGCAGTCGCGCTAACAACGATCGTGTAATCAAGCGCGTTATGTTTTCGGAGCGTTTCAACGACGTGTACAACCGTCGATTGTTTCTGTCCCACAGCGACGTATATGCAATAAACATCCGTGTTTTTTTGGTTGATAATGGTATCGATAGCAACGGCGGTTTTACCCGTTTTGCGGTCACCAATGATAAGCTCGCGCTGCCCTCTACCGATGGGAACGAGCGCATCGAGTGCTTTGAGTCCAGTTTGTAGCGGCTCATAAACGCTTTGGCGCCGAATAATGCCGGGCGCCTTCACATCGACTTTGCGCGATTCGATGGCGTTAATAGGACCCAAGCCGTCGATGGGCTGGCCAAGAACGTTGATGACACGACCCACTAAGTTCATGCCAACGGGAATTTCAGCAATTCGCCCTGTCCGCTTTACAACGTCGCCTTCCCGGATCAGGTGTGATTCACCCAAAAGAGCGCAACCGACGTTGTCCTCCTCTAGGTTTAAGACCAAGCCAAAAACATCGTTTGGAAAGGCCAATAACTCGCCTTGCATCGCATTCTCTAAGCCAAACACGCGTGCTATACCATCACCACTCGTAATGACTGTGCCGGTTTCCGTGACTTCCACCTGCTGGTCATAGTTCTCTACCTGCTTGCGAATAATCTGACTGATTTCGTCAATGTTGATAGCCATTCAGTTCCTTACCTTATATTAATTGTTCCCATTTTCGGGCAACGATTCTTCGCGCTTAGCGCTAAATTAACGATTTCTCTCTGCAAAGCACTAGGATCGGGCGAGTTGCTCGCGCAAGCGCTCTAAGTGTCGCTTGATGGTGGCGTCAAAGACGCGTCCGCCAATTTCGACCCTAATTCCCCCTAGAACATTTTCATCGACACGCTCGTTGAGCACAACGTCGCAGTCTCGCTGCTCAGACAAACGCGATTTGAGCGCGGCGCGCTGCGATGGCGTTAATGCCTGAGCACTAACCACCGTGGCACGTTCGCGTCCCTGTGATTCATCAAGAATTGCACTGTAGCGTATCGCAATTCGCGGTACCAAGCTGATCTTGGATCTATCCGTGAGCAGTCTGATAAAATTCTGAAACAGGCTATCGTACTGCGATTTTCCAATGATCCAAGTCAAAATCGCCTGCTTATCAGCGCGCTTAACGTTGGGGTGCGTAAGCACAAGCATGAGATCACGCGACGATTTTAGTAATGTCGCAAAATCATTGACGTTATCCAGAAACTTCTGCTCTTTCTTCTTATCTTGTGCAATACCAAACAGCGCAATCGCATAGCGCGATGCAACCGTATCAAGGGATGCTGACGACATATCCTGCTCCTACGCTCTAAGATCAAGCGCCGCAATACTCTGATCGATGAGTTTGTTGCGCAGTGCAACATCTTTAGCGAGTTTTTGGCTTAAATTCTGCTCGGCTTCTAGAAGCACATCGTGCATCAATTCTAGCTCAAAGCTGCGCTGTTGCTGGCGACGTTGTGTCTCCTGCGCTGTGCGTGCATCGCGCTCAAAATTGCTCGCCTGCTTCCTCGCCTCGGCGATGATGTACTCGCGCTCATCTTGGGCGATCTTCTCGTAACTCGCCTGCATTTCACGCTCTTCTTTATCGAAATTATCAAGTCTAGCTTGCGCTTGCTCGAACTTTTTCTCAGCAGCTAGCTTGGCTTCGTTGGCTTCAAGCATCTCTCGCTCAATCTTTTCTTTGCGCGCTTGCAAATACTTCGAGATCGCAGAGCCACCAAAACCGCCGATAACCAAAATTACAATACTTGTATTGACTATTTGCGGCAAAAGCGCCGAAGTCAAATAGCCCATCACGGGATCCGTTCCCGCAAAATTATAAACTCTGAGCACAAAATAAGCCGCTGCCAACAGCACAATGATAACGGCCAAAGTGATGGTCCAAACGACTGGCTTACCTTCCCTAAAAAACATTCTCATCGCCCACTCTCCCCACACAGTTTTTGGCAAATTTCCGCCCCAAGCAACTTGACTGTTTGCGCGGATTCTTTTCTCGCTGCATGGATATCTTGCAGATCGCGCTCACTTTTCGCCTTTAACTCCGCCCCTACCCGCGCTCGCGACTCATCAATAATCGCCTGTGCTTCCTCCTTAGCCTGTGCAATCACCTTGCGTCGACTCGCCTCCACCTCGCCTAGCGCTAGCTGGCGGCTGCTGGCATAGACCGCGTCCAAGGCAAGGCTCTCGGCGTCCAGAGCCTTCGACTCCTCGCGCGCGCCCACTGTCAAAGCCTCGCGACCATCGCGCGCCTTCAAATACGGCTTCACCAAAACATAATTAACGACCACAAACAGCAAGACAAACAAAGCCGTCTGGATCAACAAAGTGACGTCCAAATCTAAGGCTGGAGAACCCAAACCTAAAAAAGCCTGTACAGCTATCATCGCAGCATCCAAGTTCGACTCGCGCAACACGCGCCAAAATAAAGAGCCCCCCACGCTCCAAGCCCACCCCCACCCACACGAAAGCCACAACAATCCCCCGCCATGCGACTTGCTAGCACATGTCATTCGCGCTTGTCAAAGGGGCGTGTCTTAAATCAATCATTACAAGCACTCGCCCCACAGCCTCGCGTGCTGTTTCGCTTTTGCAGTCACTACACGTTATTGCTAACGAGTCATCTATTTTTTAGCCCATGCCCAAACGGCGTCATGAAAACGGCGTTAAGCCCTAAAAAACGCTGCTGAATGCGATATTTATGCAAGTTTTTTTGTGGGGGGGAAGTCTCCCCCTACGCCGCAACCCCGCGCTGTGCGCGGGTTTGCGTCTACCCCCTCCGCGGGGACACCCCGCGACGCCCCGTCCAGTTTTTGGCCTTCATAGAGCTTTGCACTTACTCTAGCTCAAGCCCCCCGTAACGCCCCCGAAACGATTGTTCGAGCTACCTTTAAGAGAACCTGATTCATGCGAAAATAGCCCAAATTTAGCTTGCGCAAACTAAGAAAAACTAGGCGCGTGTTCAGAATAAAGTCAATAAGTTCAGCATACTACGCAAAAAACGGCTTCTAAGGACGATAGTTCTTCATTGCAAGACGTGGGGAAGCGTCCCAGCCATAGAACAGAGCTTCCCTAGTCTCAACGCGTTTACAATACGCAGCGTTATAGCGTATAGTGTTTCGCAGCGCTTGGCGCTGTACACGTCTTATTTCTTTTTACCTATGGAGTTAGCGCCTATGAAGACATTCGATCACATTATTTTGAACGGACGCCCGGGTGGCGGAAAATCTGAACTCATCGATTTTATTAAGCAAACGCCTCTCGATAAACGACGCGAACTCTTCCATATCGGCAATTTTGTCGAAGAGGATGACTTTGTTTGGCTGTGGGAAAAGTTTGTCGAAGACGATCTATGGGAGGCTCTGGGTGAGAAACGACTGTACTCGCGTCCACACGAGTTTGGCTATGTGCAGCTTGAGGATAACCGTTTGCTTGAGCTAGTCGCTAGTAAGTTTAATGTGGCGATTAAAGAAAAATACATGAAAACGCCTAATTTCTACGATGACAACACGGTGTTTATTGAGTTTGCGCGTGGCTTAGGCGACGGTGGTTACCGACGTGTTTACGAAATTCTCGACGACGAAATCCTCAAAACAGCGGCTATCCTTTATATAAAGGTTTCCTACGAAGAATCACGTCGCAAAAATGACGCTCGCTACGAAGAAGCACTCAAGGGCTCAATTCTGGCACACAAACTCCCCGAAGAGAGCTTGCAGCGCTTTAGCTCCGAGGACGACTGGGAAGAGCTGTCTGGCGGCAAAGACGAAGGCTTCATCACGATACGCGGAATTCGCATTCCCTTTGTGGCAATGCCCAACGAACCAGAACTCAAAAGCGGTCCTGAGCTCGATGCGCGCTACAGTAAAGCGTTAACTGCACTAAAACGCTTAGCCACCACAGGCTCATAGCGCCAAATTATTTTTGGCTTTAGTCGAATTAAACTAGTCAGTGCTCTTTGAGCACTGACTAGTTTCGATTTTGCCAAATGATAGCGCTTCACTAGATCCGCATTTTGGCCCTATAACTTTGTGACTAGCCTATCGCGATTAATTTCAAGCGATACTTGAAGTTTGCGATTTTACTAGCTATGTGTTAGTATGGACGTGGGTATGGGGCGAAATTTTAAAGTTTTAATCATTCAAAAAAATTGTTTAAAATGCATGTAGTTTATAGAAGGAGGACGTAGCAATGTTGAGAAAAAATCGGTTTTGGCTTATATCATGTGCGCTGGGATTAGGCCTTGCGATTACAGCTTGTGACAACAACGATAGCGGCGGGAAGAAAGTACCTAGTGAGTGCTTAGTTTACCCTGATTGTAATGCCGAAACCGTTTGTCAAGGAGACGAAGATTTTCAATTAGCCTGTAGCTGTAGCGATGATATTCAGTGTATGATCAACCCTGATTGTAACGGAAAGGGTACATGCAAAGTAGACTGCAAAAATAAATCGACTTGCAAGGACTTTGCAGCATGCAATGATAGCAAGGATTGTTACGGCACAAATCCAGGAGAATGCGATCCTGATAACCCTGGCGCCGACAATGAAGACCCCGATAACGATGGCCTGAGCAACCGTCTAGAACGATATCTAAATACAAATCCATGCTTAGCCGATACCGATGGCGACACCATCCCCGATGGTGTTGAAGACGCCAACCGAAATGGTAAGATAGAACCAGAATTTGGCGAAACCAATCCCACGAACCCCGCAGATCCTCCACAAAGCGGCAAATACGCTGGCGTACGCAACCAAATCTGTACCTATGAAAAAATGCTAAAATCCGACGCATCAGGACAGCGTTATGTGGATTTTGGTAATGTGCGAGTGGCCAAATTAGATAATGTTGAATACCGAACTATTAGCCAAAATTACGCCACTATCTTTAATGACGACGTTAACAAAGTTTACGGCTTTGTGTTCCAAGATGAGAACATGTATGGAGCCAAAGCCTTGTTAGCGCATTATACTGCTGGTCTAAAGACAGAGGAATCTAACTTTAGCTTCCCCGTACCACTCGAATCTTGGTTAAAAAATGGTATCTTTGACAAACAATTACAAGTCATTAACGATCACGATATCAACCGTCTAAAGTTCGCCATCGAAATAGACGAAGGCAGTTCTGTAGCCAAATTAAGAAACACCATTTTAGCGGGCAATCTTACTCGTGATTCAAGCGCAGCAAACGCTTTAAACGCATTAACTACCACAGATACGTGCGATAGTACAACAGCCAAGGTTAATATCATTCGCTCAATTCACAAGGATTACTCTATCGTATCTTTCGTCGCCACTTGTGAGACTGATAGCAAAAAACCTGATGTCCAAAACCTCATGGAAAACGTACACACAGGTACCCTTGTTGCGCCTAACAACTTTATACCTTTTCAGAACTTTGTCTGCCAAACTAGCGAAATCGGTGATTCCAGTGGTATGGTCGACTTCTTCTGGATCATCGATAACTCTGGCTCCATGAAAGACGAACAGGAAAACGTCACTTCCACAGTAGATGCCTTTGCCCAACAGCTAAAACTAACCAACATCGACTACAGGCTAGCTGTTAGCACTACGGATGCCTACGTGTTAAAAGAAGCGCCAACAATCTATTCTAAATTAGGTCAATATTTTATACCCGTGAGTGCACATAAACTGCTCATGCGAAGCAAATTCTTTAAGTTGACAAACCCAGCTACTATGGGTCTATTTAAATCTACTGTCTCCGTACTTGATGCAAGTTCAACGCCAAACATTAAAGGCGTAGGTTATGAAGATGGCATTGAGAGCGCATTACTATTACTTAAAGACTTAAAGAGTAATCCCGAACGTGGTATTATCGAACCAGGCTACAACTTGCGAGAAGGGGCTATTAACTACATTATTTGGGTAACAGACGAAGAGTCTCGCCAATTTAAAGAAGACTCTGTCATATCAGATGCTCAAACTACAATTTCAGATCCACCCAAAGGAAAGATTTGTCGCACTGGTTATGAAATAACAGAAGAAAATGGAACATTTTCTAAAGCGTCGGGTGTCTGCAAAGAAGAGGATGCGAATCAAGCGGACTTATGCACAGGCGAAGATGAGCAAGATCCAGAACTTCGATGCGCAAAGTCGGCATCGATTAGAGCTGACGTCATAGACGAAAACGGGAATCTTATCAATGAAAATGTAGTCAACGCTGGAGTTAAATTCGACGAAACAGCAAGTCTGGACGAAATCATCAATGCTTCAAATGCTGATGGGCTCAGTGCTGACGAGAAAATCGCATATGAGCAATACGCAAAATTCATGCAATACTACATACAAGAGTTCCAGAAATTCAACGCAGTAGCTTTCGCTCTGGTCGGTGATAAAGGCAAAAGAAATGGTGGTGTTTGTGATGTATTACTCCCAAATCCTGATGCAACTGATGGCGCAGACTACGGTCTTTCTTACATGCTGCTGGCACGCCTTATTTCATCGCAAAAAGAAGGCGGTGGTAAAGAAGGTGGCTTCGCTAGCATCTGCTCTACGAACTACGAAACAACCGTTTCAGAAATTATTTCGGATGCAGTCGGTCGCGTAGCATCACACCCACTTAAAGGTTACCCCATTGCATCGACGATACGCGTAAGTATAGAAAGACGAAATGGTACTGTGATTGAATTACCGCAAAGTTCTACTAAAGGTTGGCAATACGATCCTAGCCAGAATGCGATCATCCTTTACGGCGTACAAGACGAGGTATACTCTAATTCTGCCCTTGCTATTGCGTACGTTATCTGGTCGACAAAAGAAGGATAAAAACACCCCTTATTCACCTTTACGGCGCTTGGCTTCATAGGCTTAGCGCCTTTTCTTTCGCTTATTAAAAATTAAAATCTTAGCCTACTAAAAACTACTTTTTAAACACTGCTATTTTATATGTTCTCTGTCACTACGCTTTTTAATTACGCACTTATGGTTATGCTGCTACTCGCGCTTGTCGTCTTTTTTGCACTCTTTAAAATTGATGCAGCATACGGTTTTTTTCGCAGTAAAACTTGGGGACCCTGCATCCCAAACAAAGTCGGCTGGTTCTTGATGGAATTTCCTGTTCTTGCTATTTTTAGTATTTTGTTTCTATACTCTGAACGCAGTCAAAGTTCTGTTTTTATCGTTTTCTTTCTTATCTTCCAACTGCACTATTTACATCGTACCTTCGTATTCCCTCTTTTAATGCGTGGTAAATCACGCATGCCCATTAGCATTGTTTTAATGGGAGCAAGCTTCAACACTATTAACGCCTTTTTACAAGGTGGCTGGCTATTTTATATAGCGCCCGAAAACTATTACAACGCCAACTGGTTGACTAGCCCGCTATTTATCATCGGTTTTGCCATCTTTTTATGCGGCATGTGGATCAATATTCAATCCGACGCCATTATCCGCAACTTGCGTAAGCCCGGCGATAACAATCATTACATGCCCAAAGCCAAATGGTTTAAGCGAGTTTCATCGGCAAACTACTTCGGCGAGTGCATCGAGTGGCTGGGTTTTGCTTGCCTAACGTACTCACTATCAGGGTTAGTCTTTTTCATTTGGACATTCGCGAACCTAGCTCCCCGCGCCATTCGCCTCAACAAAAGCTACCAAGAGCGCTTCCCCGTGGATTTCCAAGAACATAAGCCAAAGGCCATTATACCCTTCATACTATAAGCTGTGAACAAGGACATGAACCCAGTATTAAAAGGTGAAATTACTGCGCTTATGCCTGATGGCAGCGGTTGCATTGTCGAGAATAACACAAAAATCTCCGTTCCTGGCGCTCTACCCGGTGACTGCGTACTCTTCCAAATACAAGCCAAAAGCCAACACCACCCGCTCGCATGGGCAAAACTCATGAAGCGCGTAAGCCCTGGACCTCACCATGTGCAAGTTCCTTGCCCACATCAGGCTCCCCAACGAGGACGCTGCGCTGGATGCCCGCTTATGCACATGGATGCAAAATTGCAGGCTAAGCACAAGCTAGAAAGCGTACACAATGCTCTAAAAGACGCAGGAATTATACATATTCAAAATATACCCTACCACGAGTCTCCTCGAAATTTGCACTACCGAAACCGCAGCGACTGGGTGGTGGGTAAAACGCGGCGCGGAAAAATCATTATCGGGGCATATGCCGCCAGAAGCCACGACGTCGTTGCCCTCTCAAGCTGCATGGTGCTGCGCAACGAACTCTCCGTACTGCTCCCTAGCCTAGCTTTCCTACTCAATGCTGTGCAAATTCCCGTATGGCCAGAACCAGCCGGTTTGCGCTATATATCTGCTTTTGCTAACCAAGATGGCGACGTGCTACTCGACTTCGTCTTTGCTGCAAAGCCGCCGGCGAGCTTTGAGGACTTATGCCAAAGACTGCGAAAAGACTCTGCGATTAAAGGTATAAGTTACAGTGTTAACGATAGCCACAACAACGCTATGCGCATCGCTCCGAGCATCAGCGTTTGGGGAAAAGAATGCCTCCCAGAGCGGCTCGGGCGAGTGTACAGCGAGCTTAGCGCGTCAAACTTTACTCAGTTAAACTCCGATATTGCCTCCAAGATCTACGAAAAAGCAAGACAATGGGCGGGAAGATGCCGTATCGTTTGGGATCTTTACTGTGGGTCTGGCGCCATGGGCAGGAATATCGATGTACAAAAATCTTTGTACGGCGCTGAACTGTCGGCAAGAAGCATTGAGCAAGCCAAGCTCTCGGCAAAAAATGACAAATTCAACACACAGTTCGAAACTTTGGATTTACAAAACTATTGGCCAAGTTTTGAGAGAGCAAACGTCATACTCCTCAACCCACCGCGCAAAGGCTTGTCACCCATGGTCATACATCAACTACGCCAAAACCCTACGCGCCTTATCTACATGAGTTGTAACCCACAAAGCTTTGCGCAAAACGCACGCGCCCTTAGCCCCATCTTAGAGTTAACGCGACTCGAAGCCTTCGATATGCTTCCCCAAACCTTGCATGTCGAGGTATTGGGAATGTTTGAACTGCGAACTTAGAATAATCTCATCTATTTCTGGCGCTCAGCACCAAAGCGCGCTAAGGGCTATTGCCCTTGGAACCCGCTTTTGTGTGTAAAATATTGATTTTAATGGCCTTATTTCGAACCCTCGCCTGGCTTTCCATAGATAGACGCCACGACCAATAGCAAAACATGCTTCTGGGGGGTAGCGCAAGATCACCCAGGATTTCGACAAGGAAGTCGAAATCGAACGCCGTAGGCGGCCCATAGGGCTGCATGCCATGGATGGCATGCATTCCAAAAGTCGTTAATGAGCACATTTTATGCGTTGGTTTGGCGAATAGCCAAAACGACGCATAAAATATGGTGCGAATTAACGAATTTTGAGGGAAGCTTGCGCGTAGGGGCGGCGAAGCCCCCCACAAAAAGATCGAAAAAACCTGCGAAAGGGCTGAGCTTCATAACTCGTCGCTTATTTGCAGTAAAAACCCTTACAAGTTTGTGTGCCTGGGCAATGCGAGTCTTCACGGCACTCAACGCAAACTTTATGAGCGCAATACTGGCCACTTGGGCAGTCCTTGTCCGTTTTACAGTGGTCCATACAACAAAGGACGCCACCATACTTATCGGGATCTTTCTTAACAACGATTGCCGCTTCATTGATAGTATCATCAGAAACATTTCGATCGCCACAGTCCCAAACATCCCTAGAATATTCTGGCGTTTGTAAGGTGTAACAAACATTGTGCGATGCACGCGTTAAAGGGTCACATAAATCAATGACTTCTTGACCCGCGAGTTTTAACTCGTAGCCTAAATTTCCGCAGCCAAAGATGTCATTATTATTAATAGGCTGCCCGATGGTGTCGGGAGCACATCTATGATTTCCTGTCGATGATGTCCGCGTTAAGAAGAAGGCCAAGGTGCCCGCGTGAACTCCTTGCATTATGTTTCCACAACCCAAAGTCGTGCGACTACGCAAATCATTTCGCCCCAAACAAACGTGCCAGCCCTCTGCGCACAAATCCTCAACATTGCAGTCTTCGCCCATGCGATTATTGCCATCATTGCCCGCCTGTCTATTGCAGCTAGGCCCTTCATTGTGATGGATACCAGGGACAGTCCAAGCTCCACCACATGCAGCAATCTTGTCGTAAACCCCTATATCTAGATAACCTTCACGCGTTTTGTCCGCACATCCAACATTTTCTATATTAGCTTCGCAAGCTGTGCCCGATGTATTACAAATTTTGCCCAATGCACACTCCCCACAAATACCACCACAGCCGTCGTCGCCGCATATTTTTCCGCTACAGTTGGGAACACAACAAGAGCCTTCAATACACACGCCGGGCGATTTACAGTCACTGTTGCATGCCCCACAGTGCTTTTGATCAAAGCGCAACGATTGTTCACAACCATTCTCATGGTTTTCATCGCAGTCACCAAACATGGGCTTGCAACTTATCTCACAGATACCAGCATTACAACTTGCAGACTCCGTGTTGTGAAGTGCCGTTGAACATCGCTTAGCACAGCCCCCGCAGTGTTCCGCCGTCTGCGTTTGTATGCACACGGGCTCATAACCAGGAGGAGCACAGTTCTCGCCAACTTCACATTGATACACACAATTCCCATTCTCACATTCCGCGCTTACCCCGTCTACTTGTGCACATTGCAGACCACAGACTCCGCAGTTATTCACATCATTATTAACATCAATACAATGCAATTCCTCGCCTACTTTGCACACACGATTCGGCCAATCACAGCTAAATACATCGGTACAGCTTCCATTTCGGCAGCCCTGCCCCGATTCACACGCTTGCCCGCATTCCCCACAATGTAGCGCGGTTTTACGCAAATCTACCTCGCAACCATCCTCCCACGACCCATTGCAATTACCCCACTTTGGCATGCAACGCTCGCAATCCGCTAAATTCAGCTGTGCTAAATCCAGCTCCACACCGTTGCACGTTTTTACATTCAATACACAATCGGAGTCCGCACAGTGATAGCCATCTGGACACTGCCTTGCACACTTACCGCAGTTCGCCCCGTCTACGCTCAAGTTCTTACAGCCATCGCTACAGCATACTTCGTTATCCGCGCACTGTACTTGCTGCTCCACATCGCTGCCATCGCTATAAGAGCATAACTCGCCAGTTTTAAAAACTGTATCGCTACTACATGCTGAAAAAATAAATATGTAAACTAGACCTACGAAAAATCCAAAGCTTAAACTACGCATATCATCCTCTTATCACGTTAAAACTTGTGGTTTCACTCTTTCCTAGGTCAGTCTAGAAAAATAATCATAAATTATCAAGTACGAATGGGCAAAAATTATTCCCCCCCCCTCTGATTCATAGAAGCTCGCGACCTAAAGCCCAGCTATGGACTAGCGCCCTTAGAACCCGTTTTGTGTGCTATCTTTCATCCCCAAGTCTAAGTTACAGTAAATCCGCGTCTTCGGTGATGAACTCCAAAATACGTCTTACCGCCGCAGCTTCATACAAACTTTGCCCTCCAACTTCGCTCGCCTCCAAACCCCGCGCCTTTGCTCTATCAGAACTAAAGCCCGTCAATGCAAACAATTCATGGGCGCTAATTTGCGCATTTTCGTTGAGCTTTAAACGCGCCGTTGCCGCCAAAAGTACTCGCGCAATAGGGCTCGCCTTAAGCGCCTCCCAGTCGATGGGCACAGGCTCGCTAGCGCCAGCAGATGCACCAAGTAAGAACGCATAGTCTTGCAGCGCAGCCTCCACAAACTCGCGGCTCAAACTCTGGCTTCCACGCGCAAAATCGAGCAACAAAAGGATCTTTCCCGCGAAAGCATAAGGCGCTATATGTGCTCCATAACGCTTTGGTATATTGGCTAGCGATATCTCAGTTCCAAGCAAACGCGTCGTAATATCGTCAATATGACGCCCGATTTGATCAAAGAACTCCCGAAAATCTTTCTCAAGCGCGTAAGGCGAAATTTGATACACACTCATTGGGCGTCTCCTCGTATGGTTAAAAAGTGCTACGCACGCGATGTACTCACAGCAATACCCAAACCCCCTACTGTACACAAAAGCAGAAACTAGCCCTTAAGCGCATCTCCCATGGTAAAGATGGGTAAATACATAGAAATGAGCAATCCGCCGACGATACCTCCAATAAACACCATCATTAAGGGCTCGATCATCTGTGTAATATTTCCTACCGTTGCATCGACCTCGTCGTCATAAAAGTCCGCAATCTTTGTCATCATCACGTCCAAAGCCCCGGTCTCCTCGCCGACTCGTATCATTTGTACCACCATTTCAGGGAAAATCCCAGAGCTTTGCAAAGGTTCTGCTAACGTTGCGCCCTCCGAAATCCTTGTTCTCACAAACAATATCCCCTCTTCAATGACCAAGTTTCCCGCCGATTGCGCAACGATGTTAAGCCCATCCAGCAGCGGCACCCCCGAGCTCAACATGGTTCCCATTGTTCGCGTAAACCTTGAGACCGCGGTTTTTCGTATAAGTGAGCCAAACATCGGTAAGTGTAATAACAAATTATGTACAGCTTTGCGAAATGCATAACGCCGCAGCAGCAACTTAAATGTAACAGGAATAGCTATGAGTACTAAAAATATAATAATAATATTTTCGCCAAACCACTCTGACATATCAATGACAGTTTGTGTTATTCCTGGTAACTGTCCGCCCATAGAAGAGAACATGTCTTGGAATGTAGGTATAACTTTCCATAACATTACAATAACTACTAATATAGATATTACTAATGTTGCTACAGGATAAGTCATCGCACCTTTAACTTTTTTCTTTATCTTCTCTGACTTTTCAATTTGTACACACAGTCTTGACAAGATAACATCTAACACACCTCCTGCCTCGCCTGCACTAACCAACGAACAATACAAGCTATCGAAAATTCGTGGGTGTTTTCTCAACGATTCTCCGAATGTTAAACCCGACTCTACCGATAATTTTATATCGCGTTGTATTATTTTAAAATGTGGATTCGGTTCTTGAGATGCTAATAACTCTAAAGCTTGTACAATTGGCAAACCCGCGTCTATCATGGTCGATAGCTGACGTGTAAAAATGACCAAATCTCGTGTTGTAACACCCGTTGTACCTGGGATTTTTAATAAAATTTCTTTGGGTTTCGCGCGCACTTTCAAGGGCACCAGCCCCATATTCTGCACTCTCTGCTCCACTATTTCCGCGCGAGCTGCCTCCATTTCGCCGCGTCGTATCTGACCACTCGATGTTTTGGCTTCATATATAAATACTGGCATAGTACATCCTTATTATTTTTTTATACGGGGGGCCGAGCCCCCCGCGCGCGAACCCCTTGCTACGCGCGGGTTTCTCGCTCCCCCCAAAACGGGGGGCCAAGCCCCCCGTAACGCCCCCGCAACGGGAAGAGATATAACAACTAATAGTGTGCATGAACAAAGTTTAAGGAATAAACCTGCTCTCCGCACCTAATAATGAGCGAAACTCCACAATATCACTACAACGCGAGACTGCGTCGTCTAAACTAATAATGCGTTGATTGTACAAATTTAACAATGATTGGTTCAAGGTTAACATACCACTCTTCTTCTGCCCTACCTGAAGTTGTGAGTAAATTTGATGCACCTTTTCCTCGCGAATAAGATTTCGTATAGCGCCTGTACTCACCATGATTTCGAGCGCCATTACGCGACCACTCCCGTCCATACGGGGCAGCAACTGCTGGCACAAAACCGCTTCAAGCACAAAAGATAATTGTGAACGCACCTGCTCCTGCTGATGAGCCGGGAAAACGTCAATAATACGATTTATCGTTTGCACCGTACTATTAGTGTGCAAGGTCGAAAAAACCAAGTGACCTGTTTCGGCTAATGTTAGCGCAGTTTCTATGGACTCAAGATCGCGAAGCTCACCTAACAATACAACATCAGGATCCTGACGTAGTATATATCGCATCGCATTGTGATAGCTCTGCGTATCACTACCTATTTCGCGTTGATTTACAATACACGATTTATTTTCATGCACATATTCAATAGGATCTTCTATGGTAATAATATGCTTGTTAAAACTGCGATTAATATAATCAATAATCGACGCTAAAGTCGTAGATTTACCCGATCCTGTTGGGCCTGTAACCAAAATTAAACCACGCGGACGCTCGGCAAGTTGCTGTATGATGGGTGGTAGCCCTAGGTCTTCAAAACTGCGAATCTTTGAGGGAATTAAACGAAACGCACCAGCAGTCGAACCGCGTTGCCTAAATACGTTTCCTCGAAAACGCGCCACGCCCCGAATACCAAAAGAGAAATCAATCTCATTCTGTGTCTGAAAACTCGCCCTCTGCGACTCCGTCATCACGCTGTAACACAAGGTCTTTGCTTCACTTGAGCCCAACTCTGGTAGCGGCAGAGCCACTAAGTCACCATTTAAACGAAGCTGCGGAGGAGAGCCCGCTGTAATGTGTAAGTCACTGGCCTCTTTATCTGACATCGCCCGCAAGAGTTGCTGCATACTGTAGCTTAAAGGTTTTGCTTCCTCGCCCATAACACTCCTTGCCTCCCCAAAAACTATAGGGAAACTCTGATTTATCGGTGGGGCGCTGCCCCAAACCCCGCTCTAGAATGCGCATCAAACTTGCTAAGAAAAGTCTCATTGTTCTTTGAAACTGGAATGCGCATCAAACTTGCTAAGAAAAATATCTCTCTGAGAGCTTTGCACGGGGGGAAACCCTTTTCTTTGTGCCAAAGAAAAGATGTTTCCCCCCCTACCCCCCTCCCCTTCAATCGCGACATGGATGTCAGCGATTGGTCGCGGCTGAGGCCGCGCGCGAAGCGGCCACAGCCTGGACGGCTGTGGCACTAAGAAAGCACTCTTTTAAGCACTTTTCGAATAATATGTCATTTAATATCCTACCTGTCTTATTTAATTAGCATTACTAACTTATGCTTCTCTAAAAAATGTCTCATTTTGTTTAAAACTGTATCGGATTTGTAAAATTAAATGCACAATTTCTAGCCGTGCAAAGGTCTCTTTCTTGCTAAAAAAGCCTCATTTAATTTTTGACTGAGTTTAAACTAGCTTGGATAGCCTTCCTTACTTTCGCTAGCTATTTTCTGACTTTTCTACATGCATCAGATTCTTCTTAACGCTGACCCCCAAAACTTCTTGCTGGGTCGCAAAAACATTAGCCTATATTGCGCATTTTGTCATAATTTTCATGCCTTGCGTTTCGTTTTGACTGCGTTCGCTCCGCTCGCTGTAGCCATCTGTGCGTTAATCGTTGATACACTCGTAAGCCTCGCGAATGAACACGCAACTGCGTATTTCCCCACTCTCCAATCTATACGTAGCCAAAACATAGACGCAATACCCGCACGGGCGCCATGCCGTGGCGATTGAGCTCCTCGTTCAGATCTACAATAATGCTCTGTTCGTTTTCATTAATATACGACACATCCTCTGAAACAGAGCATAAAATTCGCCATATATCTTTTTTTGCCGAATCAAGCGAAGTCATTTTAAGTCCATGTTTTCCCGCGACTTGCGCCCAAATAAGGCTACGCCGTCTAAAGAGCGGTGCTTTACGCCAAATAGAGTTTTCTATCACTCGCTTTAGCGTATCCTCCCACTCCTCCTTCTCACCCATTCTAGAAAAGCGCCTCTGTGTCATACTTGACAAGTTCCTCTTAAGTGTCCAAAACCAAGCGCGCCTTCATTCTAGGCGCCAAACACACTATGACACGGAGTAATCGATGATTCAACGAACATTGAGTATTATTAAACCCGACGCTGTAAAGGCGAATTTAAGTGGTAAAATTATTTCTGATATTGAAGAGCATTTAAAGCCAATTGCTATGAAGCGCCTGCATTTAAGCCCTGCTCAAGCCGCTGCTTTTTATGCCGTACACGAAGGGAAAGCCTTTTTTAACGAACTCATCGAGTTCATGTCCTCTGGCCCCATCATCGTTATGTGCTTAGAAGCCCAAGACGCCATCGCGAAATACCGCACACTCATGGGTGCCACCAACCCCGAGAAAGCTGAAGCTGGCACACTTCGTAAAAAGTATGCCAAATCCATTCAAAACAACGCCGTTCACGGTTCCGACGCCCCCGAAACTGCTGCCGTCGAAATCGCTTTCTTCTTCTCAGCCCTTGAGCTCGTTGGCTAGAGCCTAGAAAGCTTAAAAGCATTTATCTTTTGTTAGCGATATAAAAGGAGGGGGGGCAAGTCAAGCGCAAAGTCGTCACATTGATAATTTTCAAGGCTATTTTTTTGTGGGGGAAGTCTCCCCCTACGTCGCAACCTCGCGCTGTGCGCGGGTTTGCGCCTACCCCCTCCGCGGGGACACCCCGCGACGCCCCGTCCAGTTTTTGACCGACATAGAGCTTTGCGCTTGCCCTAGGGAGAGGCTCCTTTTTTATTCAAAGCTCTCTAAAACGATGCTCTCTTCACTATGCGCTTCAAGTTTACTTGCTGGCACCTTGAGATGAATCATTTCGGAAGGAATGGCAAGCCCGATTTTTCGCTCGTACACATTGCCGAGGCGCAAACTGATGTTTTGCATAGGCTTTGTAACACGTAAGCTTACGATTTGATCTTGCCCACGTCGCAATGAGTGCGGCACGCAGTAACGAACACCGTTGCCTGGTACTAGCTTAATATCGTCGAATTTTCTTTTGCCTTGTAAATATGCAGCCGCATTTTTACCCGCTCTTTCGGATTCTAGGCTAACATTATCGGCAAGATCGTGTACATGTAGCACGTTACCGCAAGCAAATACGCCAGCAGTTGTAGTCTCTAGGGAAGAGTTCACGCTAGGCCCTTGGGTCGTGGGGTGAATCTCGCAGCCAAACATGCGCGCAATTTCGATTTCGGGGATCAATCCAATAGATAATAGCAAGGTGTCGCAGGCGATATTTTGAGTCTTTTCACTGATGATCGCTCCGTTTTCATCGACTGGTGCCACATCGACGGACTCAAGGCGCTTTGAACCATAGATTCGCGTAACGGTGGTTTGCAAATGCAATGGAATGTCGTAGTCTTCCAAGCACTGTACAATATTACGCGTCAAACCGTTGGAATAGGGCATAAGTTCGTATACGCTCAAAACCTCGGCGCCTTCGAGAGCCAAACGTCTTGCCATGATAAGTCCAATATCGCCAGAACCCAGTATAACCACACGTTTTCCCGGCATTTTGTGATGAATGTTCACCATCTTTTGGGCGAGCCCCGCTGTCATAACGCCCGAGGGGCGAGAACCTGGAATATGTATGGCTTGACGAGTGCGCTCGCGACAGCCCATGGCTAAAATAACGGCCTTTGCCGTGATCTCTGCAAGACCAAAGCGCTCCGATCTCAGCTGCAAATGATGAATTGGCGTGGAACCACTTTCTGTAAATGCATCGGTAACAAAGCAGCGTGTGACGTAGTCAATACCCTCGTCGATCACGCGCATTAAATAGCGATGCGCGTACTCAGGCCCCGTTAATTCTTCGCGAAATACGTGCAGCCCAAAACCAGCGTGTATGCACTGCAAGAGTATCCCCCCTAAATCGTCGTCACGTTCCACAATCAGGATGGATTCGATACCAGCTTCTTGCGCCGAAATCGCAGCCGCCATACCAGCGGGACCGCCACCAATGACAACGAGATCATAAGTATTTTTTAGCTGATTTAACATGTCATGACCTTTAAGACTGGGTAATTGCAACTTGAGCAAAGTGTAAAAAGGCGTAAACCTTGCTTTGAGGTGAAACGAAACGGGGCGTCGCAGTCTGTCCCCTCCCCTAAAGACAGCTGCGAAACCGCGCTCGGGCGGCTTGCGGCGTAGGCGGCAGCTTCCGCCACAAAAAAAGACGAAGTGAATCTAAGAAAATATCTTGCTTATCCCGCGTGCATAGGGGATTGCATGCATGCAGATTTTAGCACCGAGAGTTCGCGTGTTGCGCAATGTGACTGTAAAACGTCGGCAAAAACGTCAACGACGCATCGTTCGGTTTCGTAGTGCCCTGCGTCGATCAGCGAGATGCCGTAACGTAGCGCACCGTCAAAGTCGTGATGCGAACAGTCGCCAGTGATGAAGACATCAGCGCCTGCAGCCTTTGCGTCGAGTAGGAATTTTGCGCCAGAGCCGTTGAGAATGGCAATTTTTTGAACCAAAGCAGCGCTGTCACCGCAAAAACGAACACTATTGAGCATCCATGCAGATTTAAGCTCCGTGATAAAAGCTGCCAATGAACGGGGTGCATCGAGTTCGCCGATGCACCCATAGCCAAATTGGTCGTTTATGCCGTTGACCTTGTTTTCGAGACGATAGAGATCAAAGGCGGGCTCCTCGTAGGGGTGCTGCGTGTAGAGGGCGTCAATGACGGCATGAAGGTGTTTATCGTCGACGATGAGCTCAGCCTTCTCTTCGCGTACGCTTTCGCTGGAGCCAGCACTTCCGATGGCTGGCTTTGCATGCTCAGTGCTGCTAAATCGCCCTGTACCTTTAGCGCGAAAGGACACGTGGTGATAGTTCCCTATTCTGCCCGCGCCTGCGTCGTGTAAGGCGTCAACTACGCGGTCTGAGTCCGATTCTGGCGTATAAAGAACGAGTTTATATGCAGTATTATGCTTTTTTGGCAATAAAAAACGTTGGCGTTTAAGTTTTAGCGAATGAGCTAAGTACTGCGAAATCGACTTCGTGCCCGCGTCACAGTTTGTGTGAGCAACAAAGAGCCCGATGCCCGCTTCGAGCATGTCCATAAGCATGCTTGCCACAGGGTCTTGACGCGTTACGGCGAGTAGTGGCTTAAAAATAAGAGGGTGATGAGCTATGACTAGGCCGCATGCGCAGTCGATGGCTTCTTGTACAATGCGTGGCGTCAGCTCCAAGCAGAGCAATACCTTTTGAACTGAGGCATTGGGATCACCAATTTGCAAACCGACGTTGTCCCAAGTCTCGGCGAGTTTGGGGGGGAAAGCTTCGTTAAAAGCGCTAATAATGTCTTTAATTTGTGCCATAATTCTCTTTAGTTTTTCTTGTTCTTTCTAGATTAGCCTTTTCATCTTAGGTATAAATCTGATTAATTGGGGCTACCGCCCCAAACCCAGCTCTCTGTGTGGTGTTACGGGGGCTACGAACCCCGTTGGGGGAATGCGGCACCCTAAATCTTATAACACCCTTAAAAAAAAGAATTCTTCGTGTTTTTCGTGCTTCAACATTGTTTTCACCTTGTGGGGGCTGCCCCACTTTGATGCGCCCTACGTTCTTAAGAAAGAGCTATCTATCTAGTAAAATCCAAGAACCATCGTCGTTTTTACACAAAGTGGCGATGGGTACATTGCGTTTTTGGGCAAGAATTTCGAGGCATCGCATGGTACAGAAACCAGCCTGGCACCGTCCTGCGCCAGCGCGGCTTCTAAACTTTATACCATCAAGCGTTCTCGCGCCTGCATCAATAGAATCTTCTATTTCGCCGCGCGAAATCGTTTCGCAGCGACAAACGATGTCAGCATAGCGAGGTTCTTTTTTTATGAGCTCACGTTGCTCTTTTAGGCTAGAGCGGAAAACACGCGGGTAGTGCTTTCGTATGGGGTTAAAGCTCATGCGCGGCTTGGCACTTAAGCCTTCATCTTTAAGTATGCGAACGACCATGTTTGCTATTTCGGGAGCTGCCGTTAACCCAGGCGACTGGATCCCCGCAACATTGATGAAGCCTTTGTGCTTAGTAGTGCCGATAATAAAATCGTCGGTATTCGAGACTGCGCGTAAGCCCGCATAGTGCGCAATGGGTTGTAGCGGTTTCAAGTTTGGGCAAGTTTTGCGAGCGGAATCGAATATTTTTTGTTGACCAGCGCGATCAGTGCTGAGATCGTAGAAATCGTCAATGTTCTCGGCGGTGGGGCCAAGTATAATGTTATTGTCTACGGTAGGAATGATCAAGATCCCTTTAGATTCTGCGCTAGGTAGGGGGAAAATAAGTCGCTTTGGGCCGCCTGTTGCGGCGCGATCTAATAGGTATTCCTGCCCCTTTCTTGGGTGTATACTAAAGCCAGGTTCACCAAGAAACGACGCTAGCTTAGCTGCGTGTACGCCAGCTGCATTGATAACAAAATGCGCTTCAATGGATTCATTTTTACCATCACGTTGAAGGTCAATTCGCAGTCCGTCTTTTATGCTCTTTAGCCCTAAAACTTCGGTATTGGGCATAAAGACGATACCGTTATTGACCGCATTTTCGTGTAACGCAAAGCAGTACTCAAAGGGATTAATCACGCCAGCGCTCGGCGCGTGTAGCGCGGCGACAATATCGTGCGACAAGTTGGGCTCGAGCTTTCGTAGCGCTTCACTGTTTAGAATTTCAAGTCCTAAAACCCCCTTTTCTTCCCCTAGTCTTTTCATCCTTTCTAGTTCTGGTATGTCGGCATGGCTACGTGCAATAAGTAACTCACCATTTCGCTCAAACAAGAAGCCTAGTTCCTCGCTAAGCTGGTCAAAAGCAGCGTTGCCCTTCACCACGAGTTGGCCCTTTAGCATATGGTTGGGGCTATGCTGGCCCGCGTGGACAATGCCTGAGTTTGCTTTACTCGTTCCAAACGACGCTTCGGCGTGTTTATCAATGAGAACGCAATGGATATCAAGTCGCGCTAGCTCGCGCGCAATCGCGCAACCACAAACACCTGCACCAATAATCGCTACATCTATCATAGAATATTCCTGGAAATGCATTTAACATAATGTAAATGCTAATATTTTACAGTTTAGCCGAATTTTATGCATCAAACAAATCGCTTAGGGAAACTTTGATTCTTTGGGGCTACAAGGGCTAGCGCTCTTGGAGCCAATTTTTCTTTGCCATTTTGGCCTATTTCGTCGTCGGCTGCGTCGTTTGGCGCGGTCACGACCTCTAGGTCGTTCCCTTGCCGCACTCCTTGCATCCTAGAACTAGGCTCAAAATGGCAAAGAAAAGAGATTTTTATTTTCTTATTTTCTTCTTATCTCCTAGAAACCGCATCAAACTTGCTAAGAAAAGCCTCATTGTTCTTTGAAATTGAAATTCGCCCCAAACCCAGCTTCTGTTTGTGGGAGCGTTACGTGGGCTGGAGCCCCAGGGCAGCCGCAAAGTCATGCTTCGCCAAAAACTGGACGGGGCGTCGCGGGGTGTCCCCGCGGAGGGGGAGCCGAAACGAGCAAAACTAAGTGTTTTGCGAGTTGATGGCTCAATGAGACTAGATTTGCGCAATCGAACGCAAGCCTG
>JBBAEA010000007.1:0-53391 GCA_041656175.1 Bradymonadales bacterium
TGGGCAACGATAAGAGGACAACTGGATATTTTGCACCCTGGATGGGATGGCGTTAGGAATGAGTAGGTAAACGTGAGTTTACACAAAGAACTTGACACTCCCTCCGTAGGATCTGGCACACACTTATAATCCGCTTCACAGCGCCCGATTTCGCTATGGTAGTGGCAAGCCTCAGGATTCTTCTGACAGCGTTCTGACATAATATTTTTTGGCTGTTCGGCTCCATCACTTACAGGCGGACACCTTTCGCCTGTAAATTTCGCAATATCCCCATCCGAATCACAGGCCGAAAGCAAGCAAGCACAGAGGCAGAGCAGAGGTAGACCAAGTATTTTGAAACGAAAAAACATCATACGCTCCGGGTTGTAAGGGCTGTCATACAGTCAAAATTGATCTTGTTATTTGCACTCAAATGTGGGTAAATTCTCAGCAATTGAAGCTTAAGGGAAGCTCTGATTCATTCAGATTGACGGTGCAACGGAGCTGTCCTCGCAGAGGGGGTAGCGCAAGACATGCGAAAAAAGGCGCTTACTTTCGCAGCTTGTGCGGTGGTTGAGCGGATAGCGAAAACAACGCACAAGCTATAGCGAAAGTTAGCGAATTTTTGAAGTCGGCTTGCGCGAGGGGGAAACTTCCCCCCCCAAAAAAAAATCTAAAAAATGTCAATAAACCAGAGTCGCCTTGGGATTGATTGCTATGAAGAATCAAATGCATTTGGAATTGGCAAGTAAACGCTCAAGGAGCTATAGAAACTCGTTTCAGCCTTCAAAAAAATGACAAAACAATAGCTACGCATAAACGGGTTTTAGGCCAGCGTCCCGTAAATGTATATGATAAATGTACTGAAATTCTTGCGCTTACGCAAGTAATGGGGCATGCCGCAGGGGATTTTTTGGGGCTTTGATGAGCAAAATGATTCGTCCGTTTTCCCCAGTCCCGAAAAGCTAGCTTGGCGATGGCTTTAGTTTTCTTGTAAGCGCTAGCTGTTTAAGATATGCAAACGCAGGGGCGCGTTTTGGCTTGCCCCGAGGCGAATATTTCGCCTATCATTATATAAGCTTCGGCTGTGCGCGTTTAGCTGATTTTTGCTACACGCAGCGACGCGAAGTTTTTCTTTGCACAAGGCAAGCATGTTCGAGTATTTTGTAGGCCTGCGATATCTTCTTAATCGCACACGCGTGAGCCTCTCTATTATTACCTTGATTTCGGTTTTTGGAGTGTTTTTGGGTGTCACGGCATTGGTGTCGGTGGTTTCGGTAGCGGGCGGCTTTGAGGATGCATTTCGTGATAAAGTTCTTGGCGTTAACTCGCATATTCTCATTATGACCTACGCTCAAGATGATTTTCGTGAATACCGCGATGTGCAAAAAAGTGTCGAGGAATACTCTCCTGAAATACTCGAAACAGCACCCTTTATATTCCACGAAATGATGATAGCCATTGGCTCAAAGATCTCTGGTATACTCATCAAAGGGGTGGAGCCACAGTCAATGGCGGGAGTCAGCGAGTTGGCTAAATATATCATTGCCGAGAGTGACGAGGAGCGAAATAGGATACTAGAAGACCTGCACTACGTTGAAGCAGAACACGGCGATGTGCCTCCGGTTATCATTGGTAAAGTTTTGGCAGAGAAGCTTAAAGTTGGTATCGGCGACGAAGTGCGTGTGATATCGCCACGACGCGGCATCATCGGCGAGCGACGCTACGGACCTAGTCAGATGGAGCCGACGCAACGCAAGTTTCAGGTCATTGCGCTCTACGATTCGGGCTTTTATGATTACGATAATCGCTTGTTAGTGTGTGACTACAAGGCTTTGCAAGACTTCTTTAACCTCGATGACGTCGTTACAGGTGTCGAAGTACGCGTTAAAGACATTAATAAGACAGGTCCCATGCGAGATGACCTAACGGCTAGGTTAAACCATCGTCCTGGGCTAGATCGCTTCAAAGTCATTGATTGGCAGGATTTAAACCGCAACCTCTTTACGAGCTTGCATCTGCAAAAAATCACGCTTTCCATCATTATGACGTTTATTGTCATAGTGGCGAGCTTTAATATCGTTGGTACGCTTATTATGATGGTCTTAGAGAAGCAACGCGATATATCGATCATGAAATCGATGGGCGCAAGCGATGGTTCTATTATGCGGATTTTCATCTTCCAAGGCGTATTTATTGGTGGTTTGGGCGCAGTACTTGGACTTTTAGGCGGTTGGGGGCTGTGCGAACTGATAAAACTTTACGATTTTAACCTTGATGCACAGATCTATCTCATCCAAACCCTACCCGTCAAAATGGAACTCTCTGTCTTTTTAAAGGTCGGTTTTGCCGCTATCGCGATTAGCTTCTTGGCGACGCTCTACCCCTCTTGGTGGGCGACGCAACTAACCCCCGTGGAGGGTTTACGCTACGATTAGGAGCGCGGGAGTTTTTTCTTATACTTTAAAACAGCTTTGAGGAGCGAATTTGTTTGGCCTGAGCTTTATTGAGCTGATATTTGTTGCGCTTATCGGTGTTTTGGTCTTTGGGCCAGAGCGCTTGCCCGCGGTTTCGCGAAAAATAGGGCAATGGATAGGCAAATGGCGAGGTAGCGTCGACAACATCCAGCAAGAAATAGCCAAAGAACTTCAGTATGAAGAAGTAGAGCGAGAGCTCCAAAAGGCAGAGCAAGCCTTCCATTCGGCTAGTGATGTGATAAGCGGTCGCGAGATTAAAGAGAATGCCAAAAAGTGGTTGGGCGAAGAACTGGGCAAGAACGCTAGTTATTATGCAGATAAAGACACGGACTGGTTTTTGCCTTCAGCGATTTCAATCCGCAGCGTGAACTTGGCCGCTCCGCAGCGAGCAAGAAATATTAGGACTTGCGTTCTGCGAAAACGAAGCGCGGCACCGATTCTACACCGTGTAGTTCTTTTAACCCCGCCACAAACGAGGTTTCGACTCATCATCCGTGGGCTGCGCGAAGCGTCTCTCGATCCCCATTCTACGCGCCGTATTCCACTGCGAGCTGCTAAAGAAAACCCAAAATCATGACGACTGCCCCACAAGAAAGCGAAAAATTGCATGAAATGCCGTTTTTGGAGCATTTTCGAGAGCTTCGACGCCGTTTGATTTATATTGTTGTCGTCCTCTTCATCGGTCTGCTCGCCTGCTTTACGGTGGCGGGCAAGATCTACGATTGGCTCGCAATCCCCATCTTTGACGCGCTACCCGAGACTAACAAAAACCTCGTCTTTCTCGATCCACTTGAACCCTTCTTTGTTTACCTCAAACTCAGTCTTTTAGCGGCGCTCTTTGTCAGCTCGCCGTTCATCTTTTACCAAATATATCGCTTTGTAGCGCCGGCACTATATCGCAAGGAACGGCGATGGATTCTGCCCGCAACGGCCTTCTCTTCCCTCATTTTTGTCGCGGGAGCGGCATTTTGCTATTATGTAGTTCTGCCACTTGGCTTAGGTACACTTATAAAGTTCGGGCTCGACAATACTCAAGATCTCGTCCCGCAGATTTCTATGGCATTCTACTACAGTCTCGTCATAAAACTGATGCTAGCCTTTGGCTTGATCTTTGAGACGCCTGTTTTCGCCGTTATTTTGGCGCGCCTTGGCCTCATTACACGTAAAAGCCTAACCAAACACTGGCGCGGCGCAGTTGTCGGCATATTCATACTCGCCGCCGTTCTTACGCCGCCTGACGCCATTACCCAAATTCTTTTGGCACTTCCCATGATTTTGCTTTACGGCGTTTCGATCTTGCTCGTAGGCTTAGTGCAAAAACGCGAGCTTGTAGAAGAAGTAGAGGAAGTGGAGGGAACGTAGCGCTTAGCGCGAGACGATCTGCGGGAACTCAGTAAGGGAGTTCCCGCGCGCATCGCATGATTTTAGTTTACTGGGCAACCCGCGACACTGAAAACATCGGAGTCGTTGTCCGTCTCTATGCACTCGTTAAAGCTTCCCGTTGTTTGTCCAAAACCGTGTAGGGGGGCATCTAGCATAAAACTAATTTTAGCGGGGAACGTCGCTGGCAAACTCACTGAGTCAGAAGGAACGAGTCTATCCCAAGCAAATGATACGCTGCGAATTTCGCCGGGCGCCATAGAGCGATCTAGCTGCACATTGCCAATCCATCGCTTTTCTTTGTTTTGACCAAAGTTTTCTATATAAAAAGCGATGTTCATGCCCTTACCCGCGCTTACAGAGCCCTTGTTTTCTAATTTTGCCGTAAGAATGAGTTTGTTGTTTACACATTCCTCGGTGCTGCTAAGGAGCTCCAGCGCCACAAAGTTGGGCGCATTAAAAATGCCCTCGGGTTGAACGTTTTGGCGGCAATTGTTGTACTTAGGATTGAGCCAGTTGGCTTCTTCTTTTTTCGGTACTTTGCCGTTTTCTAGAATGTTCGTGACATGATAAGCGTGTTGGTTCCAAATTCGGCGAGTGCGAACCCAGTTATCGTTGCGATCGGCGTAAACCGTGACGCCTGTGGGAAGGCTAGCTGGTGTCCAAGCTTTGATGTTGCTCACGACAACAATCTCGGTTTTTCCGTCGTTATCGACATCGACGATAAGCGGGTATTCAACCATGGTTCCCGAAGTGTTTGGCTCTTCCCAAAGCACCACGGCGTCGGGATAACCATCACCGTCGTTATCCACGCTGGCACCAGGTCCGCTATAAATACGCAGATGCGTTTCGTCTCTATAAACCACCTCCGAAATGCCGTCGCCTTCAAAATCGAAGACAGATGAACCTGTACGCTCACTTGTTTCGTCTTGTGTTTTGGTCGCCCACAAAATCTTGCCCGTTTGACCATGGAAAACGGTGTAGTGCGAATAGCCAGCGACACCGATGTCGCGCTGCCCATCGCCATCGAAATCTGCAATGATAGGGTTGCCACCGCCGTTGGCTCCAGCAACTTCTTCATCCCAAATTTTGCGCTGACTCCATCCAGCGTCCGTTTTGTAGATCTTCCAAACACTAACGCGGCCATCACGAACACGGACGATCTCAGGGACCAGTTCACCCGGATGTTCGGGCTTATTTTCATCTTTTAAAAGGTCTGCTACACCAACATAATACCAGCCAGGTTCCTCCTCGGGGATGATAATTTCACAGTTGTTATTAAATATATTATTGGCAATGATTTCGGCATTGCCATCTTGATCGAGGTCGGCTATCTCGAACATATAAATATAGGCACCTGCAATCATTGGAAGACTGAGTTCGCATTTCCACTCGCTCCAATCGCTGTCACCTCTTAATACTCCTCTTGTAGTAACAATCTCGGGGACGCCATCTTGATCGAGATCTGCAATTTGTGGCATAAGAACGGAGTAGTGTTTGCTATTTTGCGAATGTACCCCAGTTTTGCGGAATTTCTTTTGCACCCATTTATAACTACCGTCTTCTTGCTTTACTAAATTTAATGCATAAATCCCTGAGTTTTCCAAATTTGTGCTCGTTGTCCCTGTAATAATTTCGACAAGACCGTCGTTATCGATATCAGCAGCTGCTTTAACAAAGTTTGAATACAATGCTTTTTCGTCACTAGCGGCTAACAGTTCTCCGGTATCGCCACTAAGAGCGATAAGTTGTCGGTCATGGATCGTCGTTTCATTAATAATGCCATCGCTTACAAAAACAACATCGGGAATGTCGTTTTCATCAATAACAGTGTCGCCATTGTCATCGGTAAGGTTAATCACAACTGCACTGTCGTGAACGCTGCCCTGCCAGTGCCATTTCACGGTTGGCGCAAAAGCATTGGTAGGTGGAATATACACACATTGGTTGGGGTTATCAGTAAGTTTAATACATAACTGGCTATCTTCATCGCAATATTCGTTGAGTTTACAATCTTGCGGACTTGTACATGTTGCGCCAGGTGTAATACACTTTTTAAACAAGCAAACCGTTCCCTCTGCGCAACAAAGTTCCTCCGCGTCACCACAACGTGTGCCGCTGCAACTGATTTTGCATCGTTCGTCTTCGCAGACTTCACCAAGTTCACAACAACTGGCTGCGCAACGAATTCGCTCTCCACAATCCTCGGCGCATTGTCCGTCTAAACAAACTTCCCCTCGCTCACAGCAGCGTACTTCAAAAACGCCCTTGCAACGTAATTCGGGCAATGCACAAACTGGACTGCAACCATATTCTTCACACACATACCCCGCTTCACAACATTCGCCGCCGCACATGGCGCTCCCGTCATCACAAGTGCTCTCGCATTTATTGTACAGTAGATCACAACTTTGTCCTGCTTTACAGCAACTATTCCCACAAACGTTGCTGCACTCTACGCAGCTTCCGTCTTCGCATACTTGCGGGAAAATACACGCGGGCTTGCAGTTGTCCCAAGTGTTTTCAATGCATACACCGTTATGACAAACTAAAGGTGCTATGCAGGCAGGTGAACATTCTTCACCTGTATTAACGCAAGCGCCGTTCACACATACAAAGGGCGCTATACAACTTGGTTCGCAAACATCGCTTTTCTTTATGCATTCTCCTTTAATGCATTGCTCCGTATTATCGCATGCGGGTGTGCATGTTTTTGTACCCGACGTTGTATCATCAGAACAAGCATGAAAAAATGGTAAAATGAGAAGCACTGCAAAAAGCGTAATGATGTACGTTTTAAATTTTTTGTTTTGCGACAGTTCTTCGACTCGCATAAATCCTCCCATTCAATGAGTATGCAAAAAATGCAAGTAAACTAAGCTATAGCTAATATACATATTGCAGTGAAAAAATCTAGATCTACTCGAAGTCCAGCTCTAAAATAGACAACAGAATGAAGCTGAATCGTTGCAAATACGGACTTTTAGGGGAGCGATGGACAATGCAAAAATAAGCAAAAAATAGTTTGCGTAAGCTAAGGAAAGAGAGCGTCTCTTCAAAATAAAGCTAATGAAATCAAGACACTATTTCAACATTTTAGAATACTTCTTAAACAGATCGCCCTTAGCCTCTCCCAGCGCTTGAAAGATTAGCGTTTCGGTATTGGTCATAATAACGCCAAGGTTAGACATCTGTGAGATAGCGTTTTTCCAGTGCGTCTTTCGTCGCGAGGCGATAGCATCGACGGGAACAAAAATTTCCAGTTCCTCCTCCTCATCTTCTATAATGAGGTCAAGCACAGTGTTGAGCACGCAGACATGCGACTCGATGCCAACGACGATCAAGGACTGAGGGATGTGTGGTGCAATGCGCTCGCAGAAATCGGGCTCATCTAAACAAGAGAACGATAGTTTTTCGACATACAAGGCGTCTTTTAGTTTTTCGCGCAGTCGTTCGTGTGTTGCGCCTAGCCCTTTGGGGTACTGTTCAGTATAAAAAATGCTTAAGCCAAAGTCTGTGGCGAGTTCAATGAGCATTTCAGCGTTTTTAAGGCTTTGTTCGACGATTTCGGGCTCCATTGCTGCAAGGAGCTTCTCTTGCATATCAATAACTAAAAGGGCGCAGTCTTCAAAATAGGGTCGCATAGCACTTCTCCTTGGGAACACTCTGAATGTGATATTTAAACGGTTTATTTTTGTGGGGGAAGTGTCCCCCTACGTGTCAACCCCGCGCTGTGCGCGGGTTTGCCACTACCCCCTCAACGGGGGCTCAGCCCCCGTAACGCCCCCGACGCGTTGCTTAGAGCTACCTTAAATATACTCTGAACAATGCAATATCAGCAGGGGCAGGCTTCAAAGCTGCCCTTGATTAAAACAACGAAAGTTAGGCGGGTTTTTAAAATAAAAGTCAATAAAATCAATGCGTTAAACAGCGAAAGAGCTCTAAGAGCACTAGCCCAAAAATCAGGCTTAAGGCATAATAATGTGTCGCACGCCTTGCGGGCGAGGGAGGCTAAATACCTGCGGCTTAAACTCAATATTATCGTCGCGTTTTTGGACGCGTATGCGCAGTTCAATACGTTTTTGGGGTATAAAAAACGTGATAAGCTTAGGATATGCGCGTAAATCTCCGTTTTTTACAAATTCCTTGGCTTCGTATTGGTAAATAATTTCCTCGTTTTCGATAAACTCAATGCGGATAATATGCTTATCGGGATAGCTATAGTAGACGCGCTGTTGCTGCGCATTTCGTTTTTCTTGCACTAAAACATAGGCGCCGACTTTGCCGTCCCAACTAAAACTCTGCCTCTCGCGCCAGTCTTCGGCAAGATCCGTACTGGGATAATTGCCGACTAAAACCTCGTACAGATCCACGGCACTCAAATACAGCGGTAAAATCTGCGAAATATTTTCGGCGCTAGCTACCCCTTCGGCGTAAATGTTTTGCATCGTGTCGATGAGCCAAAACTGCTTATCAATAGCCACCATAGTGCTAAGCGCTTTACCGAAGCTTGATAAAGTAACGCGTAAGTTTGCTGGTTCTTGGGCAGAAATCACAAAGTCGCGTCCCACGACGCGTTCGCGTTTAGCGTCGTCAAAATAATCGACTTTAGCCTGTATACGCACACTTGATGGCGCGGGCAAACGCTGCTCTAGAGTGCCGATGACGTCTTGGGGCGGTGCTGGCTCCGGCTTAATACTTGCAGCGCATGCGCTGAGTAGTAGCGCTACAAAAATGATAACAAATCTTCGCATAAAAACCTCGTCTTCTTGCCTAAAACACGTTGCCTAAAACACGTATAGGCTCTCATGATGTACTGTATTTTGCCTACTAGTGCAAAGCCGTTCTTTCGAGCTTTGCGTTACGACGGTGTAGAGCAAAGAGCATAATACGCCCCTCTGCTTGCGCCCGCTCGAACTTGCTAGTAACTTAATATAGCGGGGGGCGCTTTTGCTATGAAAAGGGATGATATGCGCTATTTGCGAATGATGTTTAAACGAAAAAACAAGGTTTACGTGCCTGTTGATGAATTTTCACAGCCCATCGTAAATAATGGCCTAATTTCGTACAAGTATCGGCGAGATGATGCGAAGTTTTTTACAGCAAAGGCATCGAATTTGGAGTATATTCCTGGGGAACTGCCTCGCGAAATAAGTGAAGATACGCCAAAGCCGAAGCCAAAAAGCAAAAAAACAAGCCCCGCTCCCAGCGCAGTATTGAGCGCAGACGAACTCGTCTTACCCAAACTCAGCGACGACGAATTACCGCCAGTTAACACGATTTTGGTCTACACCGATGGGGGAGCTAGCCCAAACCCTGGGCCAGCAGCGGCTGCGTTTGTAATGCTTTATGGCAAACACGTGTTGGAGTATTGGGAGTACTTGGGGGAAGCCACTAATAATGTGGGAGAGCTAACCGCAATATTGCGAGCGCTTGAACAAATAAAGAATAAGGAGCTTCCCATCGCTTTGTACTCGGACTCCAATTATGCCATTGGTGTTAGCACAGCTGCGATGAAGGCGAAGCAAAACCTCGAACTGGTGGGAGAAATCCGCGAACAGCTCAAGCTTTGTCCGCGCGCTCGCCTAAACAAGGTCAAGGCCCATGTGGGAATTCCGCTTAATGAACACGTAGATTCGCTTGTTGGATTGGCGCGGGATTCTAGAACTTCGGGACAGCGTAGGTCGAGCCTAGATTAGGGAAGCTGTGATTCCTACAAAAGCAGCCAAAAACAACGAGCATTAAGTGTGGAAAGCTATCTCGGTTTGTTTCAACTTAGTCAAAAAATCGAATAATGCATTGTTAGCAAGTTTGATGCGGATTCTAGGAGAAAAGGAAAAAATACGCCTTGCTTTTCCATTTTGAGCCTAGTTCTAGAAAAAAAAAGAAGAAAAAACGAAAACAAAAAAATCTTTTCTTTTCCATTTTGAGCCTAGCTAGAAGAAAAGAGACCTTTGCACGGCTAGAAATAGTGAATTTAAATTTACAAATCCGATACAGTTTTAAACAAAATGAGACATTTTGTAGAGAAGCATAAGTTAATAATGCTAATCAAATAAGGCAGGTAGAAGATAGAATGACATTTTATTCGAAAAGTACTTAAAAGAGTGCTTTCTTTTGGGAAGGGGGGTACGGGGGGAAACATCTTTTCTTTGCTACAAAGAAAAGGGTTTCCCCCCCGTGCAAAGCTCTATATCCTTAATATTTATATGAAGCAGAAGATAATACAGGTAGTTGGGCCAACTGCCTCTGGAAAAACGGCGTTTAGCGTAGAATTAGCGAAATTGTGCGGTGCCGAAATCGTCAATGTCGACTCGATGCAGGTATACAAAGACCTCGCCGTTGGCAGCGATAAACCCAGCGCAGCGGAACGCGAAACAGTGCGTTTTTTTGGCCTAGATCTTATAGAACTTGGTCCGCCCATGGACGCTGCGCGTTTTGCCGACTACGCGGACGCTTGTATTGCCGATATTGCGCAAAGAGGCAAGATCCCTATGCTATCGGGGGGCACGGGGCTTTATCATAGGTGTATTGTTCGCGGCATTTTGGACGCGCCATCACGCGATGATGCATGGCGAGCGGCTTTGCGAGCAGAGCGAGATATTGTTGGACAGGACGCAATTTATGCAAGGCTCGAAAATATCGACCCAGATCTTGCCGCCAACATTATGCCGAGCGATTGGGTGCGTATCGAGCGCGGGCTAGAATATTACGCTTTAACGGGGAAGCTCTTAAGTGTGGCGCAGAAGGAGCATGGTTTTATGCAGCCTCGCTACGACGTTCTTAGTTTTGGAGTTTGGCGCCCGCGCGAAGAACGCTACGAAAAGATAAACTCTCGCCTAGACGAAATGTGGAAGTCTGGCTTGCTCGAAGAAACGCAAATCTTGCTTGACGCAAAGCTTGATTTAGAGGAACTTCCGCTAAAAGCATTGGGCTATAAGCAGGCAGCTTGCTACTTACTTGGAAATTGCAGTCATGATGAAGCGCTTGAGCGAGCAAAACGAGAGACAAGGCGCTTTGCAAAGAGGCAGATGACGTGGTTTCGATCCGATAAGGCGGTGCATTGGTTGCGTATGCCTTTAGATGGTGGGCAGTTTGAGACCCTTGCCACGCAAGTACAAAAGTTTATGGCAGGCGAGGATTTTGATTTGTCGATTTTGCCGATATGGGTGGATGCGTGAGTGGCACAGTATAATGTCTTGACATCAAACAGCTGCTGTGTGAAAATTCGTTTAACCATCGAAGATCTTAGCCTTGCTTTGACTTCGTTGTTGGATTGAATTTTTAACTTTTCACGAGAGGGGGTAGCGCAAGATCACCTGAAGGAGTGCTGTCTGAGCGCATTTTATGCGTTAGATGCGCGGATTGAGCGCATATAACGCATAAAATAAAGCGCGAAGCCAGCACTCATGAGGGAAGCTTGCGCGTAGGGGGAGACTTCCCCCCCCACTCCATAAATAACCCAACTTAATGCAGAATGCTGCGTTGGAGTCGATGATGTACCGTAAACTTTGTTTGCTTTTAATGGTTTTTGCACTCAGTTCTTGCAGTCTTGACGCGGTGGAGTCGACGAATTTGACGGCCAAGGGGATGCAATTTTACGCGCAGGGAATGATGTCGAAGGCGGAGGATGCGTTCAAGATGGCGATTGAGAAGGACGCCAAGAATGACCAGGCGCAATACCGTTTGGGGATTATGCGGACGCAGGCGCGGGACTACAGTGAAGCGGCGCGCTATTTTAAGCGTAGTGTGGAGCTTAAGCCCGATGAGGCGCAATATCATTATATGTTGGCGAGTGTGTTGTTGTCGCAAGGGGAGTCGCTGAGGGATGAGGCAGACGCGGCGCTAGCGAAATCCTTGTTGGATGATGCGGCTAAGTCGTTTGTGCGAACGATAGAGTTGGACCCTTATTATGCTGAAGCGCACTTGAAATTGGCGCGTGTTTATAGGGCGGGGATGGACTTGCAAAAGGCAGCTGTGGCATATGAGCAGTCGATTCACGCAAACCCCAAATTGATGACGGACGATGCAGCGCCGACGGCGGTGGCGTACAAAGAGCTCGGGATGTTGTATGCGGATTATGGCTTTAACATTGAGGCCGCGCGCGTTTTACTCAATGGGGTGCAAAACAACCCGATGGACGCGCAGCTCGAAACGGAGCTGGCCAATATATATTTAGAATTGCGACAATACACCGATGCGTTGTTACACTTTAAAAAGGCTTTTGACCTGTTTCAGAGCCACAATGCGGATCGATTAGACTTGGTTCTGCCGACGGTCTACGGCGTGGGAATTTCGAATTATTGGAAGGCCAAGGAGGCGCAACACAATTCCAAGACTGCGGAAGCGATTGATTTATATAAAGAAGCCAAGACTTGGTTAGATAAGTTCGCCCTTAATGCAGCGGCGCCCGAAATGATGGGACAGCGCGCGGCGGCACAGGGTTACGTAGCTGAGATTCGTGAAGTTTTGATGACTTTGGAAGGAAAGAAATAATGAGCGCTGCTGTTGTGCGAGGGGGACAAGTATCATTAGGAATGGGATGTCTGGCCGCGGCTTTTGGCCTCGTTGCCTTAGTGCATGCTGTGATGGTGAATGCTGGTGTTTTTTACCTCTTTAACGCAACGCTTGCCTTCGTTTTGCTTCTTGGCTTCATCATTTTTTACCTTCGACGCATAGACTCGCTGCTGCTTTCCGCATTTATGCTCGTGCAATTCACATTGTGCAGTGCGTTATTCGTCTTTTCGGGTTTGGATCTGATGTTGCTTTGGGTTTTTGCGCCTGCTGGTTCGGCAATTGCCTTCCTACTCATCTCCATTTTCAATAAAGATATAGCTCCTTTCCACTCTTTGCGATACCTCGCCTATGCTTGGGGAGTGGTGTATTTGTTTAGTCGCATTGTGCTTAGCACCAACAGCGATCACATATGGTTTGACAGCTTTGGCCCGGCCATGTTTTGGACTTGGACGGCGATCGTTGTATTGTCATCGGCTGTCTTCATTTGGCAGAGCTTGGCCTTTAGGAAAAAGCAGGTGGTTACACCAAAAATTCTACCCATAGCCTATCTTTGCATCATCGTCATTTCGCTTTTCTTGGATCCGATTTTTGAGTGGGCAAATTATCGCTATATCGATTTAACGGTGTACAGCTTTGCGTTTCAGCTTTGTTTGATGGGGGCTGTTACACTGAGCGTGTTTTATTACGCGCTTGAAAGTAGTGTGCCTTTACGCCACGTGTTGCGCATTGGTAGCCCACATGCTGGCATGCAGCAAGTAGAGCCTGCTACACAAGCTCCTCTGCCACAGTTCGGCGCTCCCGTAGCGCCACTCCCGACGTTGCCGCCAGCTCCCACAGCGCTTCCAAAGCTCGCCCCCCAAATCCAAAGATACACGCCGCCGGTGATCGAGAAAATCGAAGGATTGGACTTGGATTCTGTCGAGACCTGTGCGCTTCCATCGCCTTTTGCACAAGATGTGCCAGATTGGGCAGGCTTAGACTCTCCAGAAACTATGGATATGGATTCTATTGATACATGTGCGCTTCCATCGCCCTTTGCCCATCACCATGAACACGACGAATCGTACGAAACCGCTGATATCCGCACCATGAATGCACCTTTCCCGCACAAGCATCCACCCGATACGCCAGCTCCTAGCGTTTCCTCGCCAAAAGTTGCTCCCCCAACATTAGCGCCAAAAGCTGCTCCCCCAACATTAGCGCCAAAAGCTGCTCCCCCAACATTAGCGCCAAATCTTGTCATCCCAAATATAGATGAAGAAGAAGTTCAAACCTTCCTCCTTGAGGCTCCTAGCCTCGAAGATATCGAGGAGTGGCAAAAACAAAATGAGTAAAAGCATATCTTTTCGGCTCATTTCGTTTTGAGCAAAACTGGTTCATTTCGCATTTAGCCGTTGTTCAGTAGCTTCTACAGAAGTAGCTCGCACAAAGTTTTAGAAGCACCGATGCACACGGAAAAAACGAATTATTGCTTCTACTTAGTCTGTGTTTATTGGTGCTTAAAATCGTCTTATGACAATCATTGATGTGTATTGCTGTGTATTGGTGGTTCTTTATACATCAGCTGTAAGTCCTTAGGGAGACTCTGATTAATGCAAAAATGAGTAGGAGCAGCTTTCAAAGCGGCCCTTGATTAAAGCAAGAAAGTTAGGTGAGTTTTCAAAATAAAGTCAATAAAATCAATACTCTACACACAAAAGCAGGTCTCGATAGCCCTTGGACGGGGTTTGGAGCGATAGCCCCAATCAATCAAAGCTCCTTAACGAGCTTTGGAGTCGCGCCCACGATTTAGAACTTTCTTCGCAGTCCGCTTTGGCTTCGTATTAGCCAAATCGCGTTGGCTTTAGAGATAAGCCAAAAATAAGGAGGCGTGAAAATCGCGGTGGCAATAGCGTTTCGCCACAAAACGCTAGGAATGGCTTGTAATATCGTTGATTCGGGGTAAATGATGGCTAAAATCATGCCGTAGAGTAAATCAAAAGCGGCGCAGGTCAACGCCGCGACGACGACGATAAAAATCGCTCGCTGAGAGCGCACGCGTAAGGCTAGGGCGGCGAGCGCGAAGTAGGCGAGCATGCAGAGTAAGTGGTAGAGCCCGGGAGGACCAGAGGACATGGAATCGGCGAAAGCGCCGATAAGGAGCATCGAAAAGACGCTTCCCGCAAAGGGTGCATTCATCGCGCTGAGGGCACAAGCGCTTATGACGCTAAAATTGATGCAAAACGCCGTAATGTGAAACGCGCTAACAAAGTTGCTTTGCAGCACGATTAACAAAAGCGCCGCCACGCCATTAAATACGACTATCGGCATGCGGCTCGCCCTTTATTTCCCCGATAATGATGTACAGCTCCTCGAGCCGCGAAAAGTCCACAATCGGCTCCACCGTCGCACTTTGGTACAGCCCGAACTCCTTACTATTGACTTTGCGCACACGCCCCACAGGCAATTCTTTGGGAAAACTTCCCGCGCGCCCGCTTGTTACCACGAGTTCCCCCTCTTCGACTTCATCGCGGCGCAGCAGGTAGGAAATCTTTGCGTCATAGCTTCGGTCGTCTCCTAGCCCTGATAAAATTCCGCGTGAGCGGTTGACTTGCGTTAAAATATCGATTTTTGATCGTGGGTCGACGGCTAGCATAATGTCGCAAAATCGTCCGTTAACGCGCTCCACGCGCCCCACTAAGCCCTCGGCCGACACGACTGGCATCTCGGGCTTGATATCATTGCGCTCGGCTTCGACTCGTATTCGCAAGACCCGAAAATAGGGCGAAACATCGGCTGCAATCACTCTCGCTGGCGCTAACTCAAATATGGCGCGCGCGTTCCTAAAGCCGACCAACTTGTTGAGGCGCGCGTTTTCTTGCAAAATCCCCTGCAAGCCCGTGTTCTCCTCGCGTAGACGCGCATTCTCCAAGCGCAGCGCCTCATTGTCGGCCTTTGTGTGCACCAAATCAATGTAGGCGTTCCAAAATCCCGCGCTGTTGCCCACCAAATAATCGAAGTGGTTTTGCGCTGTCGCCGCCAAAAACATGTTTGTCCGCTCTGGCACCGACACGGTCGCCCTTTGCCCGCCCTGCACCGACAAAAGCAACAAGGGCAACGAAACCCCGACGATCACCAAGAGCAAATTTCGATAACGCTTTAAGTTTTCTTTCATAGACTCTAACGCGTGCCTTTAAGCTCAATATTCGCCAATTTTCTTTGGCAGGGGGTAAACCCCCTTCGCCCGAGCTTCCCGCCGCATGCGCCAGCAGGCGCGATATTTTATGCGCCGTTTCGCCTGTTCGGCAAACCGCCGCATAAAATGCGCCGCGCGTCGCCTACGGCGGGCGATCTCGGGCTACCCCCAGGTAAACTGGCGCAAGCCCAGTTTTCCCCAAACTTAGTTTACCACATCCGCCGTGACAATGATTTCATCGACACGAAGTGTTGAGTTCTTATCTTCAAGGCCATAGCCGTAAATGCGAAGTTCGGCGTTGGTTTTGTTCGCCAAAGTATCCAGCGCAGTACGGGGGAAAGCTGTAAAAACATTGGAACCCGACACTATAAGCTCGCTACCAACAACAACGGGATTGTTATTGTTGACGTAAGCGATCGCGACTTTTTTATCATAGTTCCCCGAGCCCGCCACCTTAAACTGTACATGGATCCCGCTTGCGCCAACCGTGGAGAATTGCAGCTTAAAGTGTGGATCTGTGTTTGGCGCCAAAGTCGTTTCTAAGCTAAAGTCGTTCGTACCAAGCGCTTGAGAGCCATAACCTTGCGTTCCCGTGTACGCAGTCATGGCTTTGCCGGCCGAATGCGTAATGACTGCATGCTCAGCTAAAGTGCCAGAATCGGCTTTTACCGATAAGTGCTCTGACTTATTCTCCAGCGCATCGAAATCCCAGCGCGCAATAACAGTGCCTTCGATCTCTTCGGCTTCTATCGTAAACTTGTGTACATACTCAGAGCTGGCAATGCCTTGTGGGGCGGGGTAGCCGTTTGTTGTGGGGCAGAGGTAGAACGAGTTTTGGCCTGCTTCGGCGTTCATCAAAAAGCCGCAGGCGTATTCTCCTGCACCAAAATGGCCATAGTTCATGTCCGCGATATAGCGGTAGTGATTAGCTTCACACTCGCTGCATTCTATGGCGCGCGCTGAACTTGTGTGGTTCCACGCGTAAGTCTCCACCGTTGGCACGCCACAACTTAAACGACCTGCAATGAAGGGCTGCGTAATTCCCTCCTCAAGCTCAATTTTGGCACTGGCTTTTAGCGTTTTTGTGGCTTCATCAACTTCTAAGCTCGTAAATTCACAAGTTAAAATTCCTGCTTTTGGGCCTGCCGCCTCGACGCAGCTTCCCTTGGCATAGGCTTTGCAGTCCTTAGAGCAAGCAGGGGTGCCACCTTCAGCCCAATCGATAGTGCTGATATATTCACTGCAAGTTGGCGGCGTACCACCCAAAAACCGCGATGAACCATCTTCATTAAAGTCACACTTCTCGCCGTGTTCCAGCTCGATTATGCCGTTGCCACAACGCGTTGCTTCGCATGTTCCCTTTAACACGGTTTGGCAATCTTCTGAGCAAGCAGGCTCTCCCTTGTAAACGAAATACGGATTTTGCTCAAAGAACGATTCACAGCTCTTCCCATTGAGGTTTTTGCCATCACAAACTTCGCCTTCATCGACCTGGCCGTTCCCGCAAAATGCTTTGACGCAAGTACCCTGCGTTAGCGACACGCAATCTGCCCCACAAGCTGGTGTGCCACCCGCAAGCCAAGTTGTTTTGCTGTCAAAGTCGGCGCAAGTTTTACCGTGGGGGATGGTTCCGTCACAAATCTCGTCATCGGTAATAAATCCGTCCCCGCAAACCGCCGTTGTTTCGCGTAGCTCGCAAGTTCCTTGGACTAGCCCGTCACAAGTGGCGTTGCAGCCCGGTACACCGCCCGCTTTCCAGCTTTTTGAGCTGTCAAAGTCGGCGCAAGTTTTACCGTGCTCCAGCGTGCCATCGCAAAGCTCCGCGCCACTAATAACGCTGTCTCCACAAAGAGCATCTGTGCTTAATTCTTCACAAGTACCCCGCAGCAATCCGTCGCAAGTAGCATTGCAATCAGGCTTCCCACCAGCCTTCCAACTTACAGTGTTGTCGTAGTCGTAACATGTTTTGTGATGCTCAGCGCTGCCATCGCAAAGCTCTTCATCGCTTATTTCGTTATCGCCGCAATAATAGTCGCCGACATTGTTACATGAAACGCAAAAACATAAGGTCGAGAGCAATAACGCTAATTTTACTTTCATAAAGCCTCTAGCATAGTAGTCGAAGAACAGCCGCATTTCTGCGACGCACATATTATAGCACAAGCTATGGTGAGTGGTTAGTAATAAGATCTTGCCTTGGCCTTCGTTGTGTGACTTTGTGCTTGCACAGCAGCCAAGCCTAGGACAAGCGCAAACCTCTATGAATGCCAAAACTGGACGGGGCGTCGCGGGGTGTCCCCGCGGAGGGGGTAGACGCAAACCCGCGCACAGCGCGGGGTAGCGGCGGAGGGGGAAACTTCCCCCACAAAAAAAATAGCCTTGAAAATTATCCATTTGACGACTTTGTGCTTGCACAGCAGCCAAGCCTCCTAGACAACTACTACTTGCTAGCGACGTTTTAAAATGTTAGCAAGCTTAACTCGCGCCTACGTAAACAAGCGTTAGGCGTAGAAACATAGACCAATATTCAAATAATGAGGAAAACATGGTAGATAGCACTGAAGAAAAAACAGCCGCAGAAGAACCCCGAATGGTTTGTTATATTTGTAAAAAACTCTCGCCAAAATCCGATATGGTCGAAGTAGAGTACGAAAAAGGCAAAACCGTGTGGGTACTCTCGAAGTACGTAAAATACGAACAATAGAGCCTGTCACGAAATTTTGTGCGGCTTAACTAAGATTAAGGCGAGTATCTTAGCCGTCGTGACTTTGTGTAAAGCAGAACAGTGAGTAAATAATGCCGCCCACCCCTTATGCCGTAGATCGCGTGGCCATCATGGTTGGTCTCTTATCTTTTGTCGTTGCCACCATAGTGGCGTGGGCAGCGCTGAGCTTTAACTAAAACGATGACCGAATTTCATCACCTAGCTGTTTTGATGCAAGAGGTCATCGATATGCTGGCTCCTAAAGAAGGGGAAGCAGCCCTTGATTTGACGCTGGGTGGTGCTGGACATGCTAGGGCTATCGCCAAAAAATTGGGTGTCACGGGTGCGCTCTATGGCTTAGACCGCGACCCCACAGCGCTCGCGGTAGCTCGCCAAAGACTGCAAACGCTAGCGCCTAGCATTCACACGGCGCTCGCCAATTTTGCCGATCTCGACTCGGCTCTTAGTGAGCTTGGCGCCAAAAGCGCAAACGAAGGTGGCGGTTTTGACATGGTACTTGCCGACCTCGGCGTGAGCTCCCACCAGCTCGATAACGCCAAGCGCGGTTTTTCCTTCCAAAGCGATGCGCCACTTGATATGCGCATGGGCAGCGAGGGAGAGAGCGCGGCAGAGCTACTGAAGCGGGTAAAGACAGAAGAACTTGCAGATATTTTGTTCTATTACGGTGATATTCGTCAATCGCGTCGTATGGCCCGCGAAATAAGCGCTCAAGCGCAAGTGGGGAAACTTGAAACGACCAAAGAGCTGGCACAGCTCTGCGAGAAATTACTCGGTGGCGCGCGACCGGGTCAAATCCACCCCGCAACCCGCGTGTTCCAAGCACTGCGGATCGCTGTAAACGATGAGTTACGCTCCATCGAGATGATGCTTAAACAGTTACCCCGTTGGTGTAAAGCAGGCGCGCGCGTCGCCATCATTAGCTTTCACTCTGGCGAAGATCGCATCATTAAACAGCAGTTTCGAAACTGGCAAGAACCCTGCGTTTGCCCAAAATCTTTACCGTTGTGCGCCTGTTCACTCAAAAGCCTCGGACAGGTACTTAGCAGAAAAGCCGTCGTCGCTAGCGACGATGAGTGTGCCCAAAACCCGCGAGCCCGTAGCGCTAAGTTGCGGGGCTTTCGCTTTCGAGATCACTAAAAATCTTGAGCAAACACAGTGCTTGGGGCGGCATCGTCTGACCGGCCATAGAGCGTTGCCCCTTCTCCAATAAGTCTGCGATCCACGCGGGTTTCTGCTTTCCTAGCCCTACATCTAAAAGGCTTCCAACCATGATACGCACCATCTGCTTCAAAAAGGCTGTTCCCTTAACATCGATCTGAATAAGCGAGTTCTCTTCGTGCTCTAACGGGTATTCGTAAATATAGTTCTTTCGTTCAATCGAAACATCATAGATCGTGCGGATTGCGTGTGCAGCTTGGCAGTCGTAAGCGCGAAATGCCGAAAAATTGTGTGTACCCACAAAATGCTGCGCTCCTTCACGCATTCGCTCAATGTCCAGTGGCGGGCAACTCACCGCGTACTTGAGTAAAGACGGCGGAAGCGTAAAACCCTCCCACAACAAATAGCGGTAGTGCTTACCATTGTTTTGTGATCTTGGGTTAAAATCTGCAGCCACAATATAGGCTCTGCGCACTTGAATGTTCCACGGCGTCGTGGCGTTGATCGCCACCTTCCAACGCTCCTCATCATAAGCTCTGTCACTATCAAAGTACGCGATCTGGTATTGCGCATGAACTCCAGCATCCGTGCGGCTCGCCGCCATCACTAAAACTGGCTTCCCGCCATGAATCTTGGACAGCGCCGTCTCTAGCGCTTCTTGTACACTGGGAACATCTCTTTGGCGTTGCCAACCTGAATATGCCGTACCATCGTAGGCAACGATTAATGCTATTCTTTGCATATGAATTTGGCTGGCCTTACACTGTGTTCGTTGCGGGTAGTCGCAAGTAGAATTTTGTTCCGTGTGGTTCGACGTTTTCGTACGAAATGCTGCCGTTGTGCGCCTCTACGGCTTTTTTGACTATAGAAAGCCCTAAGCCGCTTCCCCCTCGTTTGCCATATGTTACAAAGGCGTCAAATAACGATTTGCCCAAATGCGATGGAATTCCCACCCCGTTGTCTTCAATCGTCAACAACAGATCCTCGCCTTCAGTGTATGTTCTAATGATAATCTTCCCATGGCTTTCTATGGCTTCCATCGCATTTCGCGCCAGATTTACTACGGCACGCTGAATTTTCATGGCGTCATAAACCCAATGACCCTTATATTCTTCGATGATTTCGAGTTCTATCTCACGGCGTTCTGCCTCGGGTCTTAGCAAATCTTCTATGTCTTGCATGGTGCTGCTCAACAAGGTTTTTCGCGCCAAAAGCGCTGTTTCTCCACGAGCAAAAAGCAAAATTTCGTTCGTCATTTTTTGGATCGTGTCAAACTGCTTGTCGATGGTTTGAGCCCACAATTTACGCTTAGCCTCATCATCCTGCTTAGCCATCAATTCGACATATCCCGAAATGATGGAGAACGGGGTTTTAAAATCGTGTAAAACTGAAAGCAAAAGCTGCCCAATAGCCGTAAGTCGCTGCTCTTTTTCTATGCTTTCGCGTTCAAGTTGCGCTGCAATCGATGGAGCGATATGGTTTGCGATAACATTTAACAATTTCATATCGTCATCGTTAAACTCGCGCGCCCGCGTCCCGATCGCTCCGCCGCGTCTGTTGGCTAAAATAAGTGAACCCAGAACACGATCTTGGTGCACCAAAGCCACAGCGGCAACACTTTTAAGCTCAATACCCAAGTGATTTAGCGACAAATCGTAAATAGGATGCTCATTCGTCGCGTATCCCACATACGACTCCCGCGATTTGGTCACGCGAGCCGAAATTCCTTCATGCTCTAGCAAGCACTGTGAACTAAAACTTGGCTCCCCTGCTTTGCGATACTGCGATAAATATAGTGTATGCTGCTCATTGTGCTCCAAAACCAAGCCAACGGCTTGGCACTTCAAAACCTGCAAGCACCTAGCACAAACCGACTGTAAAAGGAGATCCAAATTACTCGCATCGGCCGCGAGTCGCTCTATGGTATAGAGAACGTCGAGCTCTTCTTTGCGCTGTACCAGTTGCTCGTGTGCCTCAAGCAGGCTCGCATGCTGCCCAATAGCTTCCAAATACAGACTGTGATTGGTAATCGTAGTCGCGATCTGCGTACAAATGACGGCGAGCAACTCTTGATCCGCTACACTAAAATACGACTCTCGCTTGTTGAGTACCTCGACTACGCCTATCAGTTCGCGTCGCTTCGCATTCCAGATGGGATGACACAAACAAGATCGCGTCTTAAAACCACTCTCTTCATCAAAACGCGGGTTAAACCACTCGCACTTATACACATCGACGATATTTATCGGCTCACCCGTCAACGCCACGCGCCCAGCAATCCCTTCGCCGCGCTTAAGAACGATTTTCCCTATTCCCTCTGCCACCGTCGAGTGTAAACAGCGCTCTTCTTTGTCCAAAATAAAAATAGTGGAACGCTCCGCTCGCATCAAACGCGTTGTTTTATCCACGATGATCCGCAACACGTCGTCTAAGTTGGGCAAAGTCCCAACGGCCATCGCGATTTCTTGGAACGCTTCCAGCTGCTCTTGCGACTGCATATAACGCGCAAAATAAAAGGCAGCGTCACCCTTTAATTCGGAAAATTGCGTGCCATCGGGTATCCCAGACTCGCCTCTGGCCTTAGTCATTTCGATCTCAAAACTAAATAGTCCACAAAATCACAGAAAGTTTTTACTCGTTTTTGGCGAAGGAGCTAGCTTCCCTTGCTTCATTGCGACTTGCAGCAAATACGAAGTTCTGCGCACGTGCAAAGTGAAGCGCGCCACTCAAATCTTAAGTAAATTCGCCGTTTTTTCGAGTATTGTCAATGTTTGTATGGGCGAGCGTAGGGATGCCCAGCTTTATTTGTAATAATCTTACGTGCCTTTTGTGTTTTTCGTGGTAAAAAATCTTTTGTGGTATTTAACTATTATCAACGTTTCGCAGCATCGTTTCGCAGCGTTGTACTGCCTGTTTAACGGCGTCGCTTTGTAGGGCAAAACGCGCATAGTCGAGCGCTTCTTCGTAACGTTTCATGTTTGTGTTCGCAATTACCAACAACTCATAGGCACGTTTAACCTGATCCTCGCCAAGCGCGGCGCGCTTCATCTGTTGCGCCGTTAATTCAAGTTGCTCCCATTCGTGGGCGCGCGCTAAAACTCGGGCTTGCTCATAGAGAATTTCTGCCTCCCTGCTCGTCGTGTTGGGAGAGTCCTTGCCAAAAATTGCGCGTAGGGTGTTGATGTTCATCATGACCATAAACGCGATAATAATGATCATAAAGAGCATCTTAAATATTGCCGCAACAACAAGTGCCGCAATGCCAAACACTAAAGACACGATGGTCGCAACAATTTGAGAGCGCCGCTCGGAGAACTTAAACTTTAATCCTGAGTGCAGGAGTTTTCCACCGTCCATAGGCAAAATAGGAATTAAATTAAAGATGCCCCAGCCAAAATTTACCCATAAACTATAGTTGAGTAAGTGAAGCAAATTCTGTCGCTGCTCTAACCACTCGGGCGATAATCCTAGGTTAATCCCCATCGTGATTCCCAAAAACACCGCGCCTAACAACAAACTGGTCAGTGGCCCAGCAAGGGTAATGCGAAAATCCTGCCCATTGCTTTTGGGGAACTCGTGCAGCGTTAGGCCACCAAAACCATGCAATAAAACCTTGGGCTCTAAACCGTAGCGCTTTGCGAAAAGCGCGTGTCCAAACTCATGGAATAACAGCGCTACCGTTGCACAGAGCGCAAAAATCAAGCCATTGGTCCAAGAGCCTGTGCTGTATCCCAAAAACAGCATAAGCAGCAAGTACATCGGGTTGACGCCAACTGGTATATCTTTGAACGAAAATAAGAAAATCGCCTTCATCTACACTCCTTCCACCCCCTAAGAGTTAATACTCTACACTAAGAAGGATATTTCAAGCTCTATGCCGTTTTTTGCTTTTAAGCCTGCGAAAAATCAGCGGTAACCGCATAGTTGTCGTGTAAATAAACTATATTCTTGCGTTCAAAAAGAACTCCATAAAATCAAGCCCTTATGCAGAAGGAGCAGCGCCCCCCCGCAATACATTAAAATCTTTTGGTATAGGCGACGCACTATTGTATTTCGTGCAACGCTCAACTTATTTTAATCTAATAAGCTCAATAGAGCCATCAAAACCGCTCAATTCGATAGAGTAAACCTCTGTTTCGCCGCGTCTGTTGACGTAAGATACGGCATACGCCGCTGTGTCGCCAAAAAACGTCATACCTAAGACCAGCGGGCGCGTTGGCAAGAGACTCCCGAGCGAATACAGGTCTTCAGTTTTAAAACTTCTGTTCCCGTGTGTATCATATCTTAATTCTAGGCCGTGAACTTTAAAGTTCTTTAGCTCAGTCTTGCTAGAAAAAAGGATTTTCACCTGATACTCATCATTATCGGCATCGAAGCTTTCATGCTCCCCCAAGTCTCCTTTAAAATCTTTGAGATACTGTGCTTGCAACTCGTCGTCGCCATCATCGTCAGCATCGTCATCAACATCATTGCCTGCGTTATCGCCAGCATCAAGTCGAGCCTTGGTAGCTTCATATTCAGCGAAAGGAGTGAGTTCAATTTCTTGAACTTGTTTCGATAGTTTTGCCTCAATTTTATCAAATTCTTCGAGACTTTCTAGCTTTTTGGCATTTTCTTTGTCAAATGCACATTCAGTGTTGTGAAAATATTCAGTGCGGACGGGATCGCCCTCAGCTTCGCCCGTAAAATAGAAGTCGTTACACTCTAAGCCTTTTCCATCTCTCGCCAGAGTAAAGCTGCCAAAATGGCTACTCGCCCCTCCCTCCGTGCCGCTGTTAAAGAAGCGCCTATCTCCCATGTGGTAGTACCGGTTTAGCGCTTTGCCCGCAAAAGACAAGCGCACTTCGCCGTCTACGATGGTGAAGAGTGCGTAAACCTCACTGCCGACGTGGCTGCCACCTTCGCTTTTATCAATCGCGCCTATCAATAATTCTTCGACCCCGTCGCCGCTGACATCGAGAACCGCGTAGCCTACAGATTGCAAGGCTTGCATCCGACTTTTATCCTCAATGGAGTCCCACACAGCCGCTTCGCCTGAGTACACATCATAATCGCCGCCTGGATTTGCCACGAGATTAAAAAACCGAGCGATGGTGTCGGCATAAACGCGCATTGCGCCTGGCTCGTTTCCCGCTTTGGGCTCTTGAGGGGCTTGCACCTCGATGGCTTGGGCTACTGCTTTAGGGCTTTTGTCGACGCGCGTTTTCTCTTCATTTCCTAAATCCTTTTTTCCTTTGCAGCCAAGAAAGAGTATCGCCAAGATGACTAACAATACGTTTAAAACTAAAAGTTTCGTTCTCATTTCACCGCCCCAACTAAATAGTTATTCACTCACGCACAAGCGCTTTAGCACAACGATGCACATTTTAAGTCAGAGCGAACAAAATAGAAAGCGTTGGAAGACTAGAGCTAGGCTTCATATTTAAGCGCATTTTTTCTTTTTTGTGGGGGCTTTGCCCCCTACGCGCAAGCTTCCCTCATTTTCAGCGGCTTCGCGCTATATTTTTTGCGATGTATGCGCTCAAGCCGCGCATCCATCGCAAAAAATGCGCTCAGTCGCCGAAACTTCGGGTGATCTTGCGCTACCCCCCCTGCACTCAAGTACTCTGTCAACGCGAATTTTTCCCCATTACCGCATGCGGCCACTTTGCCCTCTTGACAGCAAGACATGGGCTTAATATAATGATACGTCGGGGGAAGTTATATGCTTAGGAGAAAATATGGAAAAACCAAAACAAAAGGCTAAAGCGGTCGTTTACCAAAAGCCGAGTATCGAAAATTTGGGAAAACTCAGCACGCTAATCCGTGGGAACTCTGGTGCTCGACGTGATATGCCTCCATTCCCATCACCTTCACCCACTAAACTCTAGAATCACTGGCTCTAGAAACGAGCTGCAATGTTAATGCTGCAAACCGCAAGGCCGCGGAAAATAAAATGAACGGCATTTTTCAAAGCAGAACCCCAAATTTAAAACTATTTTTCAGCGCCTTTCTCGCATTTTTATCGGCGAGTTTGGCGCTTTTTGCGCCTTATGCTTTGGTGAGAGCGGTTGATGATGGCATAGAGAATGCGTCGTTACGGGGTTTGTTTTTTTGGCTTCTTCTTTGTGTAGGCTCACAGATTGCGGCGGCTTGCATCGCTTACGTGGCGCAGAATAAAATTAAACTTTATGCGCTTACTGCCGACAATTTACGTGCAAGACAGCTTTTTGCCTCTACTTTAAACGCCGAACTGCTCAGTGCGCGACATTTATCGCAAGGCGAAATGATGAGTCGTTGCCTACTCGCCGCCGAGAGCGAGGGCGAGTGGTTGGGAGCGCGCTTAAGTCAGGGAGTGCAGCTGTTGGTAACGATTTTGGGCGTGGGCGCGATTTTGCTCTACCTTTCGTGGCGTTTAGCTGCATTTGCCATTGTACCCTTTGTGTTGGTAGGCGTATTCTATATTTTTTTGAGAAAACAGCTCAAACTGCGATCACGCGAGGCCTTGCAAGCTCAAGAGGGTGTTTACGGATTTCTGCACGAAAGTTTCCGTGCACTAGATGCGATTCAAGCTCTCAATATTGCCGATAGCTTTAGCCAGCGCTTTCAAAATACGAACGAAGAAAGCTGCTACAGGCTATATCGCTACCAAAAAACGATGCAGATCCAAACGATGGTGCTTGATATTCTGCAGGCATTATTGATTTTAGCCGTTTTTGGCTATGGTGGTTATCTCGTTTTTAGCGAGCAAGGGGTGAGTATTGGCATACTCCTAGGCTTCCAGATCTACTTGGCAAGAGTATTTGCTGCCTTGCGAACCGCGGGCTATCTGCTTTCATCGTATCAGCACTACGTCGAGGCTCAAAAACGCGGTCATGAACTCGAAAAAAACGAGCGAAAAACACAGTTTAAGCCAAAATATAATGAAAATGCGCTGCTATTAAAAGATGCAAGCTTTTCATTCGGCGAACGCAAGATTTTCCAAAATCTAAATTTGGAGCTCCCGCTTGGTCAAAACCTCGCCGTTCTCGGACCCTCGGGCATGGGAAAGACGAGTCTAGCCTACTGCATTTTGGGGCTCTATCCTTTGGAGTCGGGTTCGATTTTGTGGCCCGCTGGCGATGGTGTCGACTTTGCTTTTGTAGCTCAAGAGCCGTTACTGTTTTCGAGAAGTTTAAAGGAGAACATCGTTCTTGACGCGAAGATCGGCGCGGATAAACTGGCAAAAGTTATTGACTGCTGCGCGCTCAACGACCTTGTTGAACGACACGGTTTGGACGGTTTTGTCGGTGAAGGAGGGCAAGCGCTTAGCGGGGGGGAGCGAAAACGGGTGCTTTTGGCACGCGCTCTGGCTATGGAGCCGAAGATGCTTATCATTGATCAGCTCAGCTCTGATTTGGAGCCTGAAACTTGTGAGCGCATCTTTGAGCGCATAAAGTCTAATTATCCACGGCTTTCCATTATTTACCTCGGACATCGTACACCCGAGGGCCTCATAGTTCATCAAAAGTTCGGCCTTAAAGCGTTTAGTGCGTAGTTTAAGTAGGCATATGATTTTAACTCTTCACGTATCGACAAACCATTAGCCCAATGCTTTTACTTTTATCCCCACACGAATGTGCACAGATCCCCGAAAATGCTTTAGCCAATGCGCTTAATATTGCGGAGCGTCGCGGCGAAAACTTAGCTGTTTTTGCACTTTGTGCAGATGTTTTCTTGTTAAGCAAAAATACGGCACTACTTGGCGCTGTTAGCGATATATACCATTATCCTTTAAATTCTTCGCACATTCATCATCCGATGCAGATCTTGGCCGAATTAAAGGATGTTCTTCCTTCATATATGCCGCGTAGCCTACTCGCCTCAAACTCTGCATTTTGGCAACGACTTATGCCGCACTTAGCTGCGCACTTCGACTTGCCCATGATCTCAAATTGCCTTGATATTGAGCGAAATATCGCCTTGCGAAGCATCTGTGCCTATCAATGGTTTGAAGAGCAAAAGATCAATGTTGCGCAATTTTCTGCCCTTCTTGCGCGCAATGAGCGAACTTACGACGGTGATTTATTAAAAAAAGCTCATTTTCATCGTTTAGAGCCGAGTTTGGCGAGGCTTGCAGGCATCGAAATATTGGGAATAGAGCGCTTGGGGGAGCTTAGGAACTTAGAAAATGCTGAACTTATATTAGCGGGTGGGCGCGGATTGGGGAGCAAAGAGAACTTTGAGCGCTTATATGAATTAGCCTCGCGTTTAAACGCAGGTGTTGCCGCTAGCCGCGCAGCAGTCGATGCGGGCTACTGCCCACACGACTTGCAAGTGGGACAAAGCGGTAAAAGCGTTGCACCGCAAAGCTACATCGCCTTTGGTTTATCGGGCAGCATACAGCACCGTGCGGGTCTGAGGCATGCCAAAGAGATCTTTGCCATTAATAAAGATCCAAAAGCCCCTATTTTTTCATTTGCCGACTACGCCTTGGTGGCAGATGCAAACGAAGTGATTAGCGAGCTACTGAAATGTCTCTAGCCTTTCGCGAGCTTTGCCAAAAGCTTTCTTTTGTAGCTCTTGGCATAACGGATGCTAAGCCGCCAGCGTACTACGAGTTTTACCAAAAAGCCGTGCAACGCGGCCTTCCCCCCAATTTGCAGTACCTCGTTAGGGGTGCCGAGTTTCGCAAAGACTTTACAGCGCTGCTTCCCGAAACAAAGTCGATCCTTTGCGTAGCGCTACCCATTCCAGCTGTTCCCAAAAACTCGCCGCTGCTTTGGGCTTCTTTTTGCGCCCTTCCAGACTACCACGCCGTGATGCGCGAAAAACTTGGAGTTGTTCTGGAGTGGTTACGCGAAAATACGCCTGTACAGCGAGCGCGCATCTGCGTCGATTCGGCGCCAATACTGGAGCGCGAGCTGGCGAGCAGAGCGAAACTTGGATTCTGCGCTAGAAACCAAAATCTTATTTTGCCGAATTTCGGTTCTTTTGTCGTTCTAGCGGAGCTTCTCATCGACTACGATCTATATGCAGAGCGCGAAAACTATGAATTTGGCTTATGCCATGAGCCCGTTGTTCGCCTTTGTGATAAGGGCTGTACGGCGTGTGTGGCTGCCTGCCCCACCAAGGCATTGACAAGGGCAGGCTACGCGCCTGAGCGCTGTATTGCGTATTGGAATACGCAGCATAAGGGGGCAATCCCCGCAGACATTGCTCGTGCAATGGGCGCGAGAGTTTGGGGCTGCGATACTTGCCAGAGTGTTTGCCCATACAATCGAGGAAAGAGACGCGAGCTAGCTAGTTTTGTGCTAGCGGATCTTGGCGTTGAAGACATACTGACTTCATCGGCATCCAAACTTCGTAAACGCTTTAAAGGAAGCGCACTAGATGGCGCACACCCTTATATATTACAGCGAAATGCCTGCATCGTGATGGCAAACCTTGGGCTTGCAAATTGCGAAAAATGGCTTAAGGACATGGACTTGCACCCCTGTGATTGGGTGCGTGCGGCAGCGAAAGATGCTTTAGTAAGATTAAATACTGAAAATTAGAGCAAGGCTAGATTGAAACGAAGAAAAATAGAGCTATATGGCGTAAAGACAAACAATTTAAAAAACATCGATGTTCAAATTGAACAAAATGCGGTTACTGTGCTTACTGGTGTGAGTGGTTCCGGTAAGAGCTCCCTAGCTTTTGACACATTGTTTGCCGAGGGTCAGCGTCGCTTTTTGGAGTCGATGTCGACGTACGCGCGGCAGTTTTTAGATCAAATGCCAAAAGCGCCAGTGGCTCGCGTCGATAATATTTTGCCAGCCATTGCGCTGAGACAGCAAAGTGCTATGTCGCATGTGCGTTCTACAGTAGCAACGACATCGGAGCTTTTAGATTTTTTGGGGCTACTTTATGCGAGCTCTGCTGAGCAGCGCTGCGTAAAATGTGGAGGTGGCGTATATCGCGACAGCGCGCAAAGCATTCATAACGCTTTGAGCCAAATCGGCGAAAATTTGCGACTCATCGTCTTTGCCGAAATTAACGCACAGGATGAAACGAACGCTAAGGTTTTGGGGCGCTTGGTAGAGCGCGGTTATATGCGTTTGTGGGTGAACGGCGAAATCATTAACATGCAAGGCGCTAATATCGACGCTTTGCTCGACATGCCTGTACTTCCTGTCCTTATCGATCGCATTGGCTGGAAAAGTAGCGAGGCGCCACCCGCGCGTCTTATAGAAGCCGTAGAAGCTGCCTTCCTTTTGGGAGATGAACGCTTAAAAATTGAGATTTTTGGACATACACCGCAGAAAATTCTGTCTTTCGATAAACGCTTCTCCTGTAAAGAGTGCGGCGAGCTACACCAAATGCTGCGCCCAGAGCTTTTTGATCCCAATGCGACGCTTGGCGCGTGCCACGAATGCACTGGATTTGGGAGAATAAGCGGCGTAGATTGGAATAAGGTAATTCAGGATCCTAGCCTTAGTATCGAAAAAGATGCGATATATCCCTTTAAAACACCGTCAAAACGTTTGCGAAAAAAGCGTTTACTCGGCTTCTGTGCGCAAAACGGTATTGATACCACCTTGGCATGGGAAAAGCTCCCCAAGGAAGACCAAGATCGCGTAAAATTTGGTCACGGTGCCTACAAAGGGGTGATGGGGTTTTTTAAAGATCTGGAAGCTAAGTCCCACAAATTTCTCAACCGTATTGCGCTTGCCCACTTTCGCGGCTACTCGCCGTGTACTCACTGCAACGCCAGCGGTTTTTCCTTGCAAGCGAGAAATGCTTTTCTCGGCGAGCGTAGCATAGCGCAAATCCTCCCTATGACGGTGTCGGAGGCGTTGGCGCATTTTGAAGCTCTAGCCAAAAGAGCGAGCTCTTCTTTATCGGGAGCTGCTTATTTTTTAACTGAAATTCTTACACGACTTCGCACTTTGCACGATGTCGGTTTGGGTTATCTTAACTTAAATCGTCAAAGCAAAACCTTGTCAGGTGGGGAGATGCAGCGTTTACACCTAAGTACAGGGCTAGGTCGTGGGCTAACGGATACTTTATACGTGTTAGACGAACCGACGGCGGGTTTGCACCCACGCGACAGCGAGCGCCTACTATCGGTGGTTGCGGGGCTTCGCGATATGGGCAACACCATCGTGCTCGTCGAGCATGATCCCGACGTGATGGCGGCAGCTGACGCGGTTATTGAGCTAGGACCTGGAGCAGGGGAGTATGGCGGGAAGATCTGTTTTATGGGTTCCTACGCGGGGCTTTACCAAAGTGATACAGCTACTGGGCGCATGCTTCGGCAAACGACGAGGACAAAACTCGTCACAAATTCGCCTAAAAGCGGAGATTGTATAAGGATTATCGGCGCAAGGGAGCATAATCTCAAAAATATTGATGTCGTGATACCCCTTGGCGCTATGGTTTGTGTAACTGGCGTTAGCGGGTCTGGCAAATCTACCTTGGTAAACGACATTTTAGCCAACACTTGGAAGGTTAGACAAAAATCTCTCCACGAAGACGATGTACTGGGCAATTGCGACGCCGTAGAGGGCTTGGATTTATTGAGCGACCTTGTTTTGATGGAGCAGGGAAGCCTCGGGCGAAGTTCCCGCGCCAATGCCGCGACGATGACTAAGGCTTACGACGACATTCGTAAACTCATGGCCAACAATGCCTTTGCCAAGGCAAATATGATACTGCCAAACGCATTTTCTTTCAATACTAAGGATGGAAGATGTCCAAAATGCGAAGGAAGAGGCGTAGTTACGATAGAAATGCAGTTTTTGTCGGATCTAGAACTTGTCTGTGACGCCTGTCAGGGGAAACGCTTTAAGTCCAAGGTTTTAGACGTCCAATACCTTGGTAAAAACATCGATGATATTCTTAACATGTCGGTTACTGAAGCTTTGGAGTTCTTTAAAGATACGGCCAGCATTACGCGAAAGCTGCGCCCCCTACGCGATGTTGGGCTCTCCTATATTCGGATTGGTCAAGTAACATCTAGTCTATCGGGTGGCGAGTTTCAGCGACTACGACTTGCGACATTTTTGGGCAAAATGCGACGTTCGACCACAAAGCCGCGGCTCTTTATTTTTGACGAACCCACGGTGGGGCTGCACATGCAAGATATCGATCAACTTATCAACGCAATGCGTCAAATCGTCGAAAAGGGCGATTCTGTGCTCGTCGTTGAGCACCAGCAAAACTTCATCGCAGCCGCCGATCACGTCATTGATCTTGGACCCGAGGGCGGCCCAAATGGCGGGAAAATCGTATTTGAAGGGTCGCCTGTTGCGCTTATGCGCTGCAAAGAAAGTTATACGGGGCAAGCATTAGCGCGCATGTTTGAAGCATAAATCAAGAGTTTTGCACGGGCGAAAACCCAATTTTCACGCATTAGCTCGTTTTTGGGCAAAAAACGGCTCATGGTGAACGCTCAAGCCACTGTTTTACCAATATCTTGCATGGCCGTTTTCCATGCCCCGAATTTACCGCCGTTGTTAACGGCTTGTATGGCGACGCGTCCCATTTCGGGTCCGCCCTGAGCGAGTGCGTGTTCGATAAACGCCCATTTTGCCGATACGTCGCCGATATTAATCCGATTTCCTAAAAGTCGGCGAAGCCTCTTAATGCGTGATTCAACAACTTTGATGCCCGCAAAACCTAGCCCATCTAATGGGGTGTGTCGCTTGGAAACGAAAGGGGATACGCCCAAAACGACCTGTTGACCTGCAAACTGCGTTAGCATAAAGTTAGCAAATTCATCGATATCCTCGTCCGTTTCTTCGGGTAGGCCAATCATAACGTAAACTTTCACTCGCATATTGCGCTCAGCCGCAATTTCTGCAGCATAGCGTAGTGCGTCCTCGCTAACGTCCTTGAGCAACTTTTGCCGAAGTCGTTCGGAGGGGCCGTCTGCCGCTATCGTTAAGCTGCGCAAGCCAGAAGCACGTAATATATCGACGAGCTCGGGGGTAATACGATCGGTGCGCAAACTCGACAGCGAGCACTGGTGTCCGCGAGCTTGAAGTTGGGTGAGTATCTCGACGAGCTGGGGGTGATCCGATACTGCGGCGCCGACTAGACCCACGCGCTTTACCTCGCGTGGTACTAAGGAAAGTAGCTTTTCGCTGGGTACGATACGCATGCCAGCGTTTTTTCCGCGCCGCATAACACAAAATGTGCAACGCCGATGACAGCCGCGCTCTGCTTCGATCAAGAACATGTCTGAGAACTCGGTGTCGGGCGTTAGGATCTGCGAGTAAGCGGGAAGCATGCTCTTTTCCACAAAGCGACATGCTGGCATTTCAGTACTTTTGCTTGGAATCCAAAGCTCGGGCATAGTTTGTGAAGCGGCTTGTAAAAACGCCTCTTTATTCGGGTACTCCCTATATACTTCGCAAAACTGTTCAACAATGCCCTCACCCTCGCCGAGAATAAAGCAATCCCCCATTTCTTCTAGTGTGCGAAAATTCGAGAAGCTCAGTGGTCCACCAATGAGCACGAGAGGATCGGTTGGGCGGCGATCTTTGGCTAGTGGCTCAAGCCCAAGGCGCTGCAAGCAGCGGATGAGATCGGGAATTTCAAGTTCGTAGGCGATAGAAATCGCAATGATGTCGGCGTTTGAAGCCATGCGAAGGGATTCGTATAGATATAGCTGTTTTTCCGAATTATCGTCGGGAACAAAGACGCGCTGCGCACAAAAATCAGGACAACTGTTAATAATTTTGTATATTTGTTGAAAACCAAGCGAGCTCATTCCCACAAAATAGGAACTAGGTTTAAGCAGCGCAACGCAGTGCCTAGCGCTCCTTTGGATGTAGCCTTGTTCACGGGCGAGTCGTTGTTTTATGCTAAATACTTCTTGCATGAGTTTCTCAACAAGGATTGCTTTACGCCATTGAAGGCGAGGGACGTACTTTACGAGTCAGCGTGTATTACGCGCGTTTAAGGGATAATCACGCATCGCGAGTGTAGCAAAGCTTACCTTGCACTTGTAGTTCATATTCCGATAATTTGTGGTGTAATTTTGGTGCAGGCGAAGGATTCAAAGCTGCACTTACGTGCCAAACCATGTAAAAGCAGTTATAAACAGGCTAGCTTAAACTAAGAGAACTTAGGCGAGTGTTTAAGATAAAGTCAATGGAATCAATGGTTTACGCACAAAAGCGGGTTCTATAATAGCCCTTAGCGGGGTGTGGTGTAGGGTTTGAGGCATCAATCTGAGCTTGCTAAGGATGTTTAGATTATTGGGAATAACGATGCTAGGGGGGTAGCGCAAGATCACCGAAAAATTCGGGCAATGAGCGTACAAAATGCGATGGTTGAGCGAAAGAGCGAAAACATCGCATTTTGTTTACGCGAATTGCTCGAATTTTGAGGAAGCTTGCGCGAAGGGGGGCTTTGAGCCCCCCTGCCAAGAAAAGCATGATTTAGATCGGTGCTTCAATGAGATTGCGGCGCGGCGTCTTAAGCTTGTTCTTTCGATTCGGCAGTTTCGGCGGGGAGCTGGAAACGCTTGGTGTATTGCATCGCATTTTGCTTTTTCCAGGGGCCAAAGAGGCAGAGTGCGACGCCTACGAGGCCAAGGGAAATGAAGGGGAGGGAGAGGGCTTGGCCCATGCTCAAGGCGCCGAAAACGTCGGGGGTTTGGGCTTCTTTAAAGAATTCGACGAAGAAGCGCATGGTGAAATAGCCCGTTAGTAGGAGGCTAGAGGCGAGTCCGAGAGGCATGGGTTTGTTGCGACGTTTGTAGAGGTAGTATGTGCCGAAAATGATGGCGATGAGAATGATTCCCATGCTGGATTCGTAAATTTGGGAGGGATGGCGCGGGATGGAGTCGACGCGAACGAACACGACGGCCCAAGGAACGTCGGTTGGGGAGCCAATGATTTCGGAGTTAAAGAAGTTGCCGAGGCGAACGCAGATAGCGGCGAAGGGAATGGTGAAGCTCATGCGATCGAGTATGACGCGGACGGGTTCACGGCGGTAAATATAGCTGTAAAAGAGGCAGACTAATATAATGCCTGTGGCAGCGCCGTGGCTGGCGAGTCCACCCTTCCAGAATTTGAGGATTTCTCCGGGGTTCATGAAGTAGTAGTCGCGGTCGTAGAAAAAGACGTGGGCTAGTCGCGCGCCTAGGACGATGGCGGCCATGAGAGCGTAGGTGATGCCGGTGGCGCCTTCGGGGTCTTCGTTCTCGTCGCGGAAGCGCCAGCGAAGCGTGATGTAGCCGACGGCAAGGGCTAGGGCGAATAGGACGCCGTAGTAGCGTAGTTCAATGGGGCCAGCTTTGAAGATCGCGGGATCCCAGTCCCATTGAATGGCAGCCAAGGATGTAAATAAGTTCACTAACATAGGATTTCCTTTTTACTGATATGCGATTTCCTTTATAGGGAAGGCAATTTTGGTTAAGCTCGCGGTGAATGCGCCGTAAATTGCGCGCGCGATGTGTAATTTGCTGCAATGCAGCTTTGGAATTCATAGCGAAGATACGAGATGACGTCAAAAAAGTGCGAAAAGCTTTTTCGCGACCCTGTGCACAATGTCATACATTTTAACCTTGCCGACGAGGTAGAAGCGCTTTTGTTAGAGCTCATCGACTCGGCGCCGCTACAGCGTTTGCGGCATATTAAGCAGTTGGGCTTGGCATATTTTGTGTACCACGGCGCGGAGCACTCGCGTTTTGGGCACTCCTTGGGATGCACGCATATGACGAGGCGCTTGTTTTATGCGGCGAATGGGGGAAGAGCGACATCGGCCTTTGACCGTGCGGTGGTGCTGTGTAGCGCGCTTTTGCACGATGTGGGGCATGCGCCCTTTAGCCATGCTTTTGAGACGAGTATGGAGACGATTCAGCCCTTTGCCCATGAACGCGTTTCGGAGCAGCTGATTTTGTGGGAGGATGGCGAGGTTTACAAAACATTGGCGGCTTTTGACGCAGAGCTTCCTGCGGAGGTGGCGGCTTGCATAAGCCACCGAAGTAAGCGCTGGTATGGGGGGATAATCTCTGGTCAACTCGATGCGGATCGCATGGACTATATCCTGCGCGATGGTTGGATGACGGGCGTAAAAAACTATATGTATGACGCCGATCGAATTATTGAGATGCTAGATCGCGATGAGCAGGGACCTGTGGTGGGAGCTCGAGCGATCCAAGCGGTAGAGAGTTATTTGCTCAGCCGTTTTCACATGTATCAGCAAGTTTACCACCATAAGGCGGTTCGCGGCGGGGAGAAGCTTGTAGAGGCTATATTTAAGCGTCTTGCGCAATGCTATCGGCGTGGGGATGATTTCTTGGGTAGCGGGTCAATGGCGACCATTTTGCGTGAACTTTTGGAAGGCCGACCGCTCGATCCTGCGAACTATATTAGGGTTAGCGATAATCATGCTTGGGTGGCTATCGATGAGTGGAGCCAAAGCGCCGATGCTTGCCTTGCTGATTTAGCAAAGCGCTTGATGCGTCGTAGATTCTTCAAAACGGTGGAGATTACGCCCGAACGCCTAGCCTTTTTTCACCTGCATTACGACGAAATTGCCGAGCTTTGTCGCTCAGCGGGTTTTGCGCCAGAGTATTATTTAGCGCTGGATAGCGCGCAGAATCGAGCCTTTGCGCCCTATGCCCCGCCGCCCGCGCCAACGCTTCCCTTCGCAGGCCAAAGTATTGAGGCCGCTATGAACGACGATATTCGCATCAAACAAGGCGATGGGACAGTGCGTAGTATCCAAGATGTCAGCCCTATCGTGAAGATGCTCACGCAAGTTTACTCGCATATCGTGCGAAGCTGCTTCCCCGAGGAACTGCGCCCCGAATTGTTGAAATTCTTTAAGGAGAAGCAAATTATCCCATAATCGAGAGCTCTGCACGGCTAGAAATAACGAATTTAATTTTACAAATTCGATACAGTCTTAAATAAAATGAGAACTTTTGTAGAGAAGCACAAGATGAAAATGCTAATAAAATAAGGCAGGCGGAAGATAAAATGAAATTTTGTTTGAAAAGCGCTTAAGAGAGTGCTTTCTTTGGCACAAAGAAAAGGGTTTCCCCCCGTGTAAAGCTCTCTAATCTAGAGTTTTTTGCGGGTGAAAACCCTTTAAGCCTAATTTGCTTGCGTAGCGAATAAAAGCGCGTTAGATCCAATATTGCCTCAGCGTGCAACTGCGAAACCTGTAGGCTATAGGGACAATCGCTCGCCAACTATTTAGTTACTTGTGGTATTAATGTTTGCAGTGCGTATTGGGCGATGCGCTAAGTTTTTCGTGACTGCTGCGGGTTTTGGCTGTCGCTCACTTTGATGCAGCGTTGAGTACGGAATTCTCAATACTTAGGTGTTTTGGACAAACTATGATCATCAAACCGTCGTTATGGCCCCGTATATTTCGTATGGCGATACCCATCGTCATTGCGATGCTGACGCAGACGGCAATCAATATTATGGATACGGTGATGGTGGGGTGGTTGGATCCGAGCTACTCCATAGCGGGTCAATCCGCGCTTGGATTCTCCATGCCAATGCTCTGGCTAGTCGGCGGTTTTCTAAGCTCGGTTTCCATCGGCACACTCGCCATCGTGGCTCGACGCCAGGGTGAGAATGATTTTAAACTCGCCGGAGCAGCATTGACGAACTCCATTGCTATCGCTGTGATTTCGTCTATGGTCTTAGGCTTAACGGCTTATTTAACACTGCCCGCGATTTTTAGAGCGCTTATCGATAACGATTCTGTTTTGGCCTTTGGTGTGCCTTATGCGCGTTTTCGCCTACTCGGCGTCTTGAGCATGGTGACAACGGCGTCGATCAAGAGCTTTTTTGATGGTATCAGCAAAACTTATGTTCATATGGTTGCCGCCATCGTTATGAATGTGGGTAACGTTATTCTTAACTACTTGCTCATCTTCGGTGTTGGCCCCTTCCCCGATATGAACGTTGCGGGTGCTGGTTTGGCATCATTAATTTCCACCTACATCGGCTTAAGCATCATGGTGGCATGGACGCTATTGCCCTCCATTCGCAAAAAGTACCAATATTACAAATTATCGGATCTCAATCGCCGTACTTCGTGGAACATTATTCGGGTTTCTGTTCCTTCGGGCGTCGCGAATGTTTTTGTGATGACGGGGTTTTTGCTTGTATTCAAAATTGTTGGCCTGCTCGATGAGCATGCCACGCGCGATCTTATCGCCTCGGTTCCCGCCTATGCTGGTGAAATCACGAGTTTGTGGTCCTATACACAGAACCTGCTCCTAGACCAGTACGCGGGCATGTATTCTGTCTTCTCCGCAGATCTCAGCTTCGCCGTACTTGATGCAAACCCGCCCATATTTAGCTCATCGACCAAAGTTATCGTCGATATTTTGTCGGTCACTTTTATGAGTGCTCTAGCCTTTGGTACAGCGACGGCTTCGCTCGTGTCTCAATCCCTAGGTGCCAAAAACCCTGCGCTAGCCGAGAACTACGCCTTTGAATCTGGCAAGATCGCCGTATTGATTTATGGGGTTTTGGCCGTCATTACCTACTCTATTCCCGAAAAAATCGCTGGTCTTCTCACGCGTGATTCCGCCGTTATTGAGCTTACCGCAGAGACGCTTCGCATGATGTCGCCAGCCCTAGTCGTTGTCGCCTGCGCTTTGATTTTTACCCAAGCCTTATTTGGCGCAGGGAACACGCGTTTCGTTATGATTGTCGAAATGATCCTACACTTTGGTTGCCTTGTACCGCTGGCGTACTTGCTGGGTATCACCTTTGGCTTCGGTATTAAGGGGATATGGTTTGCGGCTATCATTTATTGTACGCTACTCTGCATCATTATGGGATTAAAGCTAAAACTCGGTGGATGGAAAAAGATTGAACTGTAGGCGAAACCATACGGTTCTGTAAAATAATCGCTAAAAGTTTAAATCTCTAGGGATGCTCCCTTTAATGCAGAAAGCGCCAAAATCAGCTAGCGTAAACTAAAAAGTTTAGGCAGGCTTTCAAAATAAAGTCAATAAAATCAACGCCCTACACGCAAAAGTGACTTCTAAGGGCGATAACTCTTAGACGAGCTTTGGGGCGCCAGCCCCCCATAAATCAAAGTTTCCCTAGCGAAAAAGGCGTTGAATACTTTGAATTTTCTACAAAGTCGCTACAATAAGTCAGCTGCGAATTGCAGTGTCGAATATTTAAGCGGAGGCGTTATGAAAAACTCTCAATATATTACCCTACTCTCTGTGGCTTTTGCGGTCTTTTTTGCTCTTAGTGGCTGTGGTAACGGCACAGGTCCCTATAACTCGCACTGCGGTAACGGTGAGCTCGACAAATACGAAATCTGCGATGGAGGACAATTCCGTGAAGGCTTCGATACGTGTAACGCTTACAACCCCAGAGTTGTTTGGCGCTCGGGCTCTCCCGCTTGCTCTTTGGACTGCGAACTAGAGCAAGGTACGTGTACGGTCGAGATAGATTCCAAATGCCATAATAACGAACTAGATCCCGGCGAGGATTGCGACGGAACGCTTTTTGCCCCAGGAAAAGATAGCTGCTCTGCATTCGATCCGAGTGTTCAGTGGCAAGAGGACGGAATGCCTGCGTGTACCATGTGTAGGCTGAGTATAGGTACTTGCAAGAAAGTGTCCGATATTACATGTGGAAACGATGTACTAGACATTGGGGAGCCCTGCGACGGCGCGTTATTTCCCAATGATGACCGCAGTTGTAGCGTCTACGACGCCGAAAAGCCCTGGCTCAAGGGCGGCGAAGTGGGCTGCGAAGCTTGCGAAATCACCATCGGCTCTTGTCAAGAGGCGGTAGTTGAGTGCGATAACGGCGTTTTGGAAGATGGCGAGCCCTGCGACGGCGCGTTATTTCCCAATGATGACCGCAGTTGTAGCGTCTTCGACGCCCAAAAAACCTGGCTGGAAGGCGGCAAAGTGGATTGCGAAGAATGCAAAATCACCATCGGCTCTTGTCAAGAGGCGGCAGTCGATTGTGGTAACGGCGTTTTGGAAGATGGCGAGCCCTGCGACGGCGCGTTATTTCGCAATGATGACCGCGACTGCAAACTCTTTAATCCCACCTATAATTATAAAGAAGGCGGCGAAGTGGGCTGCGAAGCCTGCAAACTCACCATCGGGAGCTGCGAAGAGGATATCGGTCCCATGACTTGCAGGGACGGCGTACTTTCCGAAACTGAAAAATGCGACAACGACGATTTGGTCAACGGTCCATCGGCGTGCGTGTCGCTCGAAAATTTAGTGGGCACCGCTTACTACGACGACTTGAGTATCTTTTGGATTGGAAAACCCAAATGTGCCATTGCCTGCGACAGCCTGCAAACTGGCACATGCCGCCAAAGTACGCAAGAGCCCGTCGAACTTAAACGTTACCTCACAGGTGTTCCCGCCGACACCTCCGCGTTCAATGAAGAAGGCGTCACACTCTCCAACCTTAATTACGTCGAATGGGAAGAAACATTCGTAGCTTGGGTCTTCGCAACTTGGAATGACTCCACCGATCCCCACCTGCCCGCACTCCATAAGTACATCGATTTCGCCGTTGGTGACGTCTCCGCGTACTCCTATGTGTCGATCTCCTTGAACTACCGACGAGCCAACTCACTCAGCGCCAACGACTTGGCCGTTCTCGTTTACGACGGCAGCGAATACAAACAGTACGCCATGAAATTGCGACACATCGGCTTTAAAGGCTGGCTAAACTCTGGCAGCATCGTTGTCCCCACCGAATCCATCGCCGATTTCCACTTCCGAATCACAGCACACACAGGCGGTGGCAACATTTCCGTCAAGGATGTTATCATTCACGGCTTCGAGAGAAGCGATCCCTAAACTTAGGTCTATCCCTATTTAGTAGATTATTTTGTAGGGGGGCTCAAAGCCCCCCTACGCGCGGGCTTCCTCATAAAATTCGCTAATGATCGCATTATTTTGTGCGGCTTCTTCGCTTCTTCGCTCAGCCGCCGCACAAAATGCGATCATTGCGCCTTTTACTCGGCGATCCCGCGCTACCCCCCGACTTCGTTGTTTGGGCGCTTTGCGCCAAGAACAGTTTGGGTGCTACCATATTGCGCTAGCCCTAAGGTGATGGGCGAGCCACAGTAGTCGATAATAAAACAAAATAGCCAAAAGCAGGATGGATTATGACGCGCATCGTTGGTATTGATCTAGGAACTACAAACTCCGTACTTTGCGTAATGCAGGGAAAACAAGCTGAACTCATCTCTAACCAAGAAGGACAACGCGTAAGCCCAAGTGTAGTCGCCTTCACCGATCAAGACGGCGTACTTGTAGGAGAGCTCGCCAAACGCCAAAGTCTCATGAACCCAAAGCGAACGATCTATTCGATCAAACGCTTTATGGGGAGGCGATACGATGAAGTAGGCCAAGCGCAAAGAGATGCCCTAGGCTACGAAGCTGCCGAAATGCTCAACGGCGATTTTGGCGTCAAAGTCGACGGACGCATCTATAGTCCCCAAGAATTATCGGCCAAAATCCTATCTAAATTCAAAGAAAACGCCGAGCGTTTCCTTGGCGAAGTAGTCGATGAAGCAGTAATCACGGTTCCTGCATATTTTAACGATGCACAGCGACGCGCAACGCAAATCGCGGGCGAAATCGCAGGCTTTAAGGTACGTCGAATCATCAATGAACCGACGGCTGCGGCGCTTGCCTACGGTATTGATACCAACAAAGATGAACGCGTTGCGGTCTACGATTTTGGCGGCGGAACCTTCGATATATCCATACTCGAAATCAGCGCTGGTGTTATCGAAGTGTTGGCCAGTTCAGGCGATGACCGCCTCGGCGGAGACGATGTCGACATGCGCATCGTAGATCTGCTAGCCAGCGAGTTTGAACAGGAACACAAAATCTCAATTCGTAACGATAGCATGGTAATGCAGCGCCTACGCGAAGCCGCCGAAAAGGCTAAGATGGAGCTATCGAGCATGCTCAAAACCGAAATAGCACTGCCCTTCCTAACGGCGGATTCCAGTGGTCCAAAACACTTACAAACAACGCTTAGCCGTGCAAAGCTTGAAAGTCTCATGCAAGACCTCGTTGAGCGCAGCATCGTCTGCTGTCAAAAGGCTTTCGAGGCGGCAAAACTTAAACCCAGCGACATCGATGAAGTCCTGCTTGTAGGAGGTTCTACGCGCATTCCTTTGGTGCAAGCGCGTGTGGAGCAGTTCTTTGCCAAAGCCCCAAACCACAGCCTAAACCCCGACGAAGTCGTCGCCATGGGCGCCGCCATCCAAGGCGGCATACTCGCTGGCGATGTACACGATTTGTTGCTACTCGACGTGACGCCGCTCAGTTTTGGTGTCGAAGCAAATGCGGGTCTTATGATCCCAATTATAGAGCGCAACACCACAATTCCCAGCAAAAAATCGCGCGTCTTTAGCACTTCTACCGATAATCAAACGACGGTCGCCATCAAAGTTTACCAAGGAGAGCGCGATTTTGTTTCCGAAAATCGTTTACTCGGGCAGTTCGAGCTAACTGGCATAGAACCAGCTCCGCGAGCTGTGCCACAAATCGAGGTTTCCTTCGACATCGATGCCAACGGCGTGCTCAAAGTTTCGGCCAAAGACAAAGCCACGGGCAAGAACGAAGAACTCGTTTTAGTCGGCTCGGGGGGCTTAAGCCAAGATGAAATTCGACGCTTTATTAAAGAAGCCGAAGAATCACGCGCAGAGGATCGCAAACGCCGCGAAAAACACGAACTAGTCCACAAACTACAAAGTCTTTGCTTTAGCCTTGCGCAGTCGCGTAGGGAACTGGGAAGCATCGCGCCCGAAACGCTACTAAAATCAGCGCAACTCGCGGTCGAAGACTGCGAAGCCGCCCTAGCGGATCCCGACTTTGACGCACACCAAGAAAAAATAGAAGAACTCGCCGAGCTCGCTAGACAGTTTCGCGAAGTACAGAGCCAAAGCGAAATGACCAAAGAAGCAGCAACAAGAGCAGAATCGTCAAAATCTACAGAAGCAGAACAAGGGGGAGCAAAGTCAGAATCGGAGCCATACACAGAGCTTTAGCTGACGTATCTTGTTTAAGCGCCAGACCTGCTTTGAGCAGCACTACTATTTTGCACAGCCGCTACGGCAGCGGCGAACTGAGCCCAAAAGATGCATTCGATCTTTAGTAAAATTCTAAAAATACTCTCTTCGTTTTCGCTTAAAATTTACGCAGTTTTATTGCTTGTAGGGGTAACACCGCTTATAGCATCCTACTTTTTGATACAACGAATTTTTACTTTTAATGTCGAGTTGCAAGAAGAAGCCATCCATACTCTAGATGATGCTTCCGCATATTATAGGGCTTGGGCCCAGTCCGAGGCGAGTAAAGTTCGGCTTCTGCGCGCAATGACTGAAAAACGTGCGCAAGAAGTGTTGCTCAACGTTAGCAACGAGCTGCGCCATATCCCCTCGCAAAGCTCGCCTAACCCAGAGCTAGACAATGTTTTTTACCAAGCCTTTGAACAACAGTTTAATGAGCTACTTAGCCCATTACTTGTTCAGCAAAAATCTTTGCTACAAGTGGAGTGCATGGCGGATAACCGTGTTATCGCAAGTGTGGGTCAAGTACCAAGTTCTCCCGAAAGTCTGCGCTTAAAGTTCGAGACCTTAGAGCTAAACTGGGAACAGTTACCAGCATATCACGCTAAGCTATATTGGGATGATTCTGTTTGTGGCGCTGCGAATACGAACTGCAATGCCTCTCTTGTATACATTGAAATACTTAAGGGTAACGTCGCACTTTGGAAAAGCGAGCAGTATCGCGATATCGCGAACTTGCGCCCGCAAGAACTGCAGCTGCCTCTAACCGCAGTACTCCCGCTTGATGCTGTACCGCTAGCGCTTCAACTCGTTTACGGCGTCGATCGCTCTTTGAGTGATAAATACGAACTCCTTGGCGAGAAGCGCTTTTTACACCAAGGCTTAGCCCAGATCGAAGCCGATGAAGATAATTCGTTGTCTGGCTCATATCGCTCATTTTATTTGCTTATGTCGGCGTTGGTTCTTTTTTTAACCGTTATAGCAGCGCTTTTTATCGCATTTCCTTTGGGTCGCCGCGTTAGCATTTTGTCAAAAGCTACCGAAAAAGTGGCAGCAGGCGACTTAAGTGTAAAGATTAAAGCAAGCGGCCATGATGAACTGGGGCAGTTAATGCAGCAGTTCAACTTAATGGTTGAAGATGTGAAAGCGGCGCAAGAGTCGCGCGCCTATGTTGAGCGTATGCAGGCTTGGCAAGAGGTTGCGCGCCGATTAGCGCACGAAATAAAGAATCCGCTAACGCCACTCTTACTTGTAATGCAACAGTTGGATCGAAAATTCGACGATTACATGGATAAACCCGAGCGCTATAGGCGACTGGTTAACGACGTTGTTGAAATCGTAAACGAAGAAGCAGCAACGCTACAGAAACTTGTTCGTGAATTCAGCGAATTTGCGCGCCTCCCCTCTCCAGAGCCCAAGAACACTGCGATTATTCCCTTTATTGAACAGCTCTTCCAGCTAAATCCACAATTTGGCGAGGAGGCAGAGATTCGACTACAAGGTTCCGATGAACACCGCGAATTGTTGCTGCGCTTAGATCACGAACTGATGCGACGCGTCTTTATCAACGTTATCCGAAACAGCATTGAGGCTTGCAAAAACGCGTCGATAAAGCCTCAAATCGATTTTAGTTTTATCCATGATCAGCAAAAACAGCTTTTTATCGCAAGACTGCGCGACAACGGCCCTGGGCTCACGCAGGAGCAAAAGGAAAGACTTTTTACGCCATACTTTACGACAAAATCCGATGGTACGGGCTTGGGCTTGTCAATAGTACGGAAAATTTGTCAAGATCATGGCGGAGACTTTCTGCTACATAACCGCACAGACAATGTAAGCGGTGCCGAGGCTGAGATCATACTGCCGCTGTAACGATTTAGAATGCTCTAATCCATAGGGGCTAGCGCCACAATGAATCAGAGCTACATAAAAAATCGGCTAGCACACACGCACAACGCTTGCTCTTTAACACAGTATGAAACATAAAGACTTAGAATGAGCCTAGAATGCAAGATACAGATTTTAAACCATCAATATTTTTAACGGCTTTTGCATTTGTTATAGTTCTCCTTGCACTAATATATAATGCAAACAATGCACAGGCTGCTTGTATTCTCGATGATGATGAGAGTATGTATCTTTATTATTATTTGTATGATTACAAAACCGATCTACCCGACGATTTCGGACAAAGCATCAGGGCGCAAAAACGAAGCGCTGATGCTTCGATGGCAAAGCTCTGTGAACTGTTTTTAAAAGAGCTGCATATTAACGAAAAAATACGCTCTAACACTAGAGATAGAGAGAAAATCGCATTCCCTGAAAGCCTCGCCTTTGCCACAACTTTCGCGACAGAAGCATTAAATGCCGAAGACAGGAGAGATGCTGAATTTATTCGCGGCTACACCATGTTGTTTGATAAACAGGGCGAGGAGAACGGAATAACCATACTCCAGAACATCGTTTTTGAAACAAACAGTCCGATAACGGATTTAATAGAATTACTCCAAACGCGCTATGCACTCAACGCCTTAAAGGCGCCGAGTTTACTAAAACCCACGCAGAACTCTGCTGCTTTCAAATCCTTAGCATATTGGCTAAATGCCCAAATCCACCAGCACAAAGCCAAGCTACCAGCTTCACGCGCTGCCTACGCGCTCGCCTTTCAGCACGAAGCATGGCGCTACGTCGCTCGTGAATTCTGGCTAAAACCAAGTTTAAGCGCTGCCTTATATAGCGATAACATTGAAGTCCAAATTGAACGATATCAGCGCATTTATGGAGAAACTGTAACGGTAGCGGCGCTTAATGAAGTTCTTGCGGAAATTGTTATTACAGAGTATGGCGAACTTTCGCCTATATCGTTGATTACTGCACTTGTTATTCTTGAAAATGAGAGCCGAAGTACGGAAACATACTTGGAGCTAGCACTAGAGCATATGTCGCGTATACCCGAGCCTATGCGCGGATTTACTTGCGATAAAATATTTGCGCACTGGCCGCCCGAGAGAAAATTTCCACAACTTGTGCAAAATAACATTATACTTTGCCTTGAGAGCTGGCGTCATGATACTAAGGAAAAAACGAGACGAGCAAGCTATGAACTTATCAAGGAACTTGCACCGCAGCTTATGCAACACGACGATTGGGCGTTGTACACTTTAAGCCTTTTGAGCGAAAATCAGTACACAGAGGCAAGAATCATTCTAGAAAATCTTAAGTCTACGAGTATTATAAACAATGATGTTCGTGAAAATCTTGTCACAGCTATTAACAAGCATGCCCCGATATTATTCTCTAATTTTAAATTAAATGAGGCGTTCTGTATTAGTGACATTCCCAGCATAAATTTTAATGCTTGTAATATATGTGACTGGATAGATATTGCGCATAAGCATAAAACATGCAGCTTTGCTACGATGTCTGCAAAAATTACTTTGGATATTTCAACTTGCCGCACGGACACATTCCAAAACAATCTTCTTGATATTTACACTCTTAGCAGTCGCCAAAGAGCAAAAGCGTATATTAGTGAGATACTCACAACTTTAGACTCTTTGGGTTATAGCGCTGGGATTTTGTCTTTTGGAATAGGAATCACGCACTGGAACGAAAAACATTTGGATTTCATACGCGAGGACTTTAAAACAGATTTAGTGCGTCTAATCTCGAAGCATGCCATACTAGCGCTAAGTTCTGCCAACCCAAAGTTTATTATAGAAAGCAGTCGCGCTATTCTAAAGTTATGCCCAGACTCGCCTTATCACTCCAAACTCTTGCTAGCTACAGCGATAGCACTGCAAAAACTAGGAAATGAAAGCGAAAGTTTACAGTATTTGGAACGCATTTATAACGATTATCCGCAAGATCCTTTAGCGCACTTTTCCATAAAACTGGCTATCGACATCTTAGAAAAAAACAAGAAAAACGACGAGATAGAACGACTTAAACGCTTACGTGAAATGACTTTGCCGTTTCCGTAACGTAAGCAAATACAACTTTTGAGAGCTCCCCCCCGTAGCTTCCATCTCAAAAGAAGAGCGCTTATACAAAAGTCTCAGCAAATCCCTATTCTCTTCACTGTATAGCTAGAAATATATTTTGCTTTGAAGTTTCTGAGAACGAATTTATAAAAATGCGTAATATACTATAAGCAGGTACCTTGCTAGCTAGTGAAGAAACGTAAAGCTATGTATTACTCAGCAAACTGCGATGAGTAAAGGGAGAGGACTATGATGAAGGACGAAATGCTGGCGAATTGTGTTCGGCTTTGGGGCATGAAAGCATACGAGCATGCGTTTTTAGAAGGCGATATATTGTTTATAGCCGAAAATGCGGGTTTGCAGCTAGCGCGTTATGAGGGGGCTCTTCGAGGAACACGTTTGCGAGTTTTTATGTCACAATTTTATCGCAAAAACTTGGGTGGAAAACTCATTTTGCTGCATGTTGATGAGGGCAATGGAGTGTTATCGCTGTATTTGCCCTCGTTGTGGCAAGGGGAGTTGTTGGCCTTGGAACATGTGCATTTGAACGAGCTTGGAGAGCGATTCTGGGCTTTGTGGCGCGGGGATGGAGATGTTTTTCTGCGTGATTTTGAGCGCTATTTTGGACGAGCCCCTTTAGAGCGGAAGTTTGTTGCATCGTTTCGTCGCTGGGTAAAAGATTTAGAGTCTGCATGGGAAGGCATACAAGGCGAGGATGCTGATTGTAGGCGTAGTTTAGCGCTTGATGTATTGTTGCGTCTGTTATTTTTAGCATTTTTGGGAGAACGATCCGTTTTAGATGGTCGTGAGAACTTTATGATGCAAGAAGCGGCGAGTGTATATGTGCAGGGTAAGAATGTATATAATGAATTTATTAAACCACTGTTTTTTGAGACGCTAAATACAGCAGTAGCCCAGAGAAATGGAATTGCATTGAGTTTTGGCAGCATACCATTCTTAAATGGTGGGCTTTTTAAACCGAGTGCAGAGGAGATTGAAAACCCATGCTTAACGGTATCAAATGCAGTGATCATGCAGATTTTAGAAGAAATGATGTCTAAGTACAAGTATACGGAGGAGGATAATTTAAGCGAATTGCAAAAGCTAGACCCCATGATGCTTGGTCATGTTTTTGAATCCTTGATGTGCGAAAATCTGCGCGAAAAAACAGGCTCTTATTACACACCCCAAGCCATTGTGATGAAACTTTCTAAAGATGCCTTGCATGAACATTTAAATAATAAATTCAATCTACAAAGAAAACACTTCGATGATCTATTAAACGGAGATGCGCAGGGAATTGATTCTGACAAAGCGTTAGCTATTGACGAGTTTTTAAGAGACATAAAGATTTTGGATCCATCGTCTGGGTCAGGTTCGTTTTTAGCAGCGGCCTATGATTGCATTTATCGTATCCGTGTATCGTTGCAAACACGCCTTCCCTCGCCGTGGCCTGCAATGCAGATATCGCGACATATTTTAAGCGCTAATTTGTACGGTGTAGACCTACTTCCGGAGGCTGTAAAAATCAGTGAATTGCGCTTGTGGCTGGCTTCATTGCGAGGCTATGTACAAGGTACAGCCTTGCAACCTTTGCCCAATCTTGACCTCAATATTCGCTGCGGAAACAGTTTAATTGAAATAAGTAACGTATCGCTACCTTGCACGATGGGCGCAGAGTTTAAGGCCGAGTTGGCCGCGTTAAAAACCGAATATATGACGGCGACTGGGGCGTACAAGCAATCGTTAATACATAAAATTCATGCATACACCCAAGAATTTATGCAAGAGCAGCTCTCGGCAGTCGTTATGCGTTTAAAACAAAAAATTTTAGAACTACAAAAATCGCAAAATACGAGTCTATTCCCCGATGGTATACAAGAGTCAAAGAGCGTGTATTTGGCGAAACTTCAGCGTGAGTGCGAGCGCTACAGCGAGGATCTACAAGCTCTTCAAAAGGGGCAAGTTGCGTGTTTTAGTTTTAGTACACATTTCCCCGAAGTCATTGATTCTGGCGGGTTTGATATGATTTTAGGCAACCCACCTTGGAAAAGTGTACACACTTTATCGGCTTTGGAGCAGGAGCAAATTTCGCTGTTCTATCGATCTACACGAAAATCGCCAAAGACCCGTGGTATCAGGCAGTCGATGGAATTGGCAGCAGTGTTTTTTGAAAAATCCCTTAGACTATTAAAACGCGACGGTGTGATGGCACTGGTTCTGCCGCACAAGTTATTTAACGCCCCTTCATATGCGGCTTTTCGCGATATGGTTATGCGCGAATGCGATACCGTTATGCGCTATAACTGGACACGCGAGGGGAAGTTGCTTTTTAATGCCGCCAACTACCCTGCTGCTTTGTTATTAACGCACAGACGCAATAAAATGCCACTAGCAGCAGCTGTCAACAGCGCCAGTGCTTGGGTTGACAGTCCGAAATCTGATTGTCAGCGCAAAATGGAGTCCATACGCCATCATATTGGGGATCGTTTTCTTATACGCCGCGGGCTGTTTACGGGTAAAAACGATGTGTTTATTCCCAAAACTGTAGAGTATGAGAGAGCTGGTGTAGCTACCTTGCGCATGCGTGAGGGGGAAATTGTGCAGATCGAGTCACAGCTCTTGCATCCTATTTTGCGTGGCGCAGATATTGCGGCATATAGCGTAAACGCGCAGCAGCAGATTATCTTTACGCACCATAAAGAGCAGCCGCAAGTAACGTTAAAGCAGCTTCCCAAACGTGCACGCGCTTACTTTGCTGGACATGCGAAGGCGTTAAGGGCAAGGAGCGGCTATAAGCCCCATGCGCCAGTGCATAAACTGTTTAGAACTTACCCCGAGATGCTGCAAGCGCGTGTGGTTTGGCGAGACTTATCTGAACATTTGGAAGCTTGTTTTGTAGATGAGGGAGGTGCGTTGCCGCTTAATACCGTGTATTATATTCCTGTAAATAGCGCAGAAATGGGGTGTTTGCTGTGTGCATATTTAAATTCTGCGCCAGTGCGAGAGTTTTGTCGAGCGCGCGCAGAGCATGCACTTGGCGGCTATAGACGATATTTTGCTTGGCTCATTGCTTCGCTGCCTTGGCCCTTTCCGAGTGTGCGCGATGCACAAATTATTAAGCTCTCACGAATTTTACACGATGATCCGCAAAATACCGCTGCACAAACGCAGATAAATGCGCTCGTATCGCAAACCATAATGCAATGCAGTCTTGGCAAGGGGCAGCATAGTTTAATCGCTGGTTTCTAATTTCACGTAGCTCTAAAGGCGAGGTCTGTATGCATTGGCGTAGTTTAAAGGTCGAGTTAGAAAACGACGACTTGGAGGGTGTTGACATTTTAACAAAAGCACAGCGTCGGTGTTTGAAAGCTGCACAGTATATTTTGTCTACGCATGGTGCTGTGCTACTCTCAGAGGCTTTGGGTGTAGGAAAAAGCTACGTCGCTGCGGGACTAGCACTGCTTTCGCAGCGAGCGTGGGGTGTAGAACTTTGTGTTTTGGCGCCCGCGCACCTTTTGCCCATGTGGCGTAAAGTGATGCGCATATTTGAACTGCGTGCTTGCTATTACTCCTATGCTTCGGCTAGCTTGGGGCGGCTAGAATTGGGTGCGGGAAGACTTTGGTTGGTTGATGAAGCGCATTACTTAAAGAATTCGCGAACGAAGCGTTATCAAAACTTTAGGCGCGCTGCCGCTCTAGATTGCATGTGTTTGATAACGGCTACCCCAATCACAATGCAGAAGCGGGATTTGCGTAATTTGATGCACCTATGTGGCTTTTCGGGGCGAAACACGGAGTTTTCGCTGCTACAAAGTTTCGCGGAAGCGTTGCGCCCGAGCGCGTATGTGCCAGCGTTAGTTGTTAAAGCGCTTCCATCGGTTATTCGAGAAAAACGGCATTACGTCTTATCTTCAGTGGGTGTTGCAGAAGATAAACTATATAAAATTCTAGAGCGTTCTGACTTTCCTGTTGTTTTAGAGGACGGACGTGTTGTGAAAATGGCTCTTATTCTTGAGTTGTTATTAGAGCGTTGGTTAAGTCATGAACACGCCTTGCGTATGTCTTTGCGGCGCTTACGTCGATATTTTCGCCACTGCGAATTAGAGGGAAAAGTGTTAAGCAGACGCAAGTTTTACCGCATATTTGGGGTAGAGGGGATGCAGTTGGCTTTACAGTTTTCTAAGCACCGAGTAGATGACGCCGCCATTTCACATATGCAGGCTGCGTGCGGCGAAGTAGAGGAGGCGCTTGCCATTTTAGCGCTTAATCTCACTGTTGAAGATACTAAACTTAAATGTTTTAGGGAGATTTTAAACGAGCTTGAAGAAGGGGAGTACTGTCTTGCGTTCACGAAGTACGCGGATACCGCGATAGAATTTGCGCGAAAATTATGCGGTGAGGATATCGCGCTTCTGTGCGGAAATCTTGCACAATTTCGCGGGCACGGTGTTTGCCGCGCTACTCTACTCGCCCTTTTTAGCCCAGAGAATGAGCTTGCGCGCAAGCAATGGGCGCGTTTTGGCTTTTCGCTGCCAAAGGCTATCATCTGTACAGATGTCCTTTCACATGGGCATAATTTGCAGCTTGCGACGGTGTTGGTGCACCTTGATTTGCCGTTGAATCCAGCGACTATGCGCCAACGTGAGGGCAGAATACTGCGTTATGGACAGCGAGCGAGTTCTGTACGCATCATTACATTGGGGGCAAGCTGTAGAGTAGCGGGTATGCGTGCCTTTCAGGCTAAGCGTTTGGGAAATTTAAGTAGACGCGAAGCTTTAATGAAGCAAAGCGCAGCAGTTACTTTGCCTGAATTTGATGAGGGGAGGATATATCTACCGCGAGGTTCAGGGTTAGGAGCAGCCATTTTAGTTCTTGAAAATGAATGGTGTTTTATCCACATCAAGCGTTTGTCGGAGCTTTTGCGTAAACCGCGATCTTTCGAGCTAACGCAGGGCGCTGTTCGTTTGCCAGTGCGAAGTAGCGCAGTTCGGCAATGCTTAGAAGCGCTTTGTAGGGAGCGTAGTATTTTGAGACACTTAGCAGAGCAGAGTTCTAAATCAAATAAAATTCGTGCGATTGAGTTTTATATAAGCGTAAGAACGCAGATTTGTGAAATATATGATATTTCATATGTTATTAATATGAAGCTGCCGCATTTTATTGCTTGTGGCTACTCAACAGCATCGAAGTACGGTAAATACGCTGAAAACCTTAGCATTGGTGTGTTTCGGGCGAGTTTACCCACAAGTTATCCACAAGTTATACACAGCAGTGTGCATAAGTTTTGTGAATCCACAAATCGAAATCTCGCTTGAGGTCTCATTGCGTACTGCATTGAATTTATTAAGAAAATCTAAACGTTGGCTAAGATTTTTGTTTTTTTGCTTGACATTGAATGTATTGAAGAATCGCCAAGAGAAACAAAAACTGTGGATAAGTGACTGTCAAGGGTTATGAAATTGGTAAAACAGAATATATTCTTAAAACCTTTAACGAGTCATCGTCGTTTGGGGCGTAGTGCCGAGAATTTAGCGCTTTGGTTTTTGCGTCAACGCGGTTGGTTCCTATTGTGTCGGAACTGGCACAGTCGCTACGGAGAACTCGATTGTGTGGTGCAGCACTTGGCTTCCAATACGATCGCGTTTGTGGAAGTGAAAGCGCTACGCCGCGAGACGCATCACCGTGTTGAAGAAGCGGTGAGCTATGCCAAGCAGCAAAAAATGGCAAAATGCGCGAATCTTTGGCGTTTGCAACACGGTATTTGGGAGGCATATTATCGCTTCGACGTGATAGGGATAGTGATGCAGAGCCGAAAGATGCCGCGTATCCGTTATATACCCAACGCGTTTTCCTCTGACCATTTCCTTTATTGAAACCCAAGTATCTTTCGTAGGAGCGGCTACTCGGGTAGAGCAAGCGCAAAGTCCTGTTTCGCCAAAATGGCTAGTGGTGTTAACAGTTGCTTATTGAGGGCGCTGTCCTTCGGATCGCCTTCGGCGAACCCATTGCTGTCTTTCATGGCGCAATGGGGGCGGCTTGTCCTCGCTGAGAGGGGGTAGCGCAAGATCGCTCGAAAAAGTCGATTAGTGACGCATTTTGTGCGGCGGTTAAGCGATTAGCTTAAACGCCGCACAAAATAATGCGGGACTTAGCGAATTTTGAGGGAAGCTTGCGCGTAGGGGGAGACTTCCCCCACCAAAAAATAAACTTGAAAATTATCAATTTAACGAATTTTCGCATGCCCTAGGAAAGCGCATTCTCACAAAAGAAAACTTCAAATAACTTGGAGCTGCGGCGGATTTGCGCTATTTGGCATTGGGGTATTGTGCGGGGTGGGCTGGAAAGTTTTGTATAAATTCGCTAGAATTGGGTGCTTCGGGGTGTTATTCGCCCTGCTAATGGATGGAATTGCTTATGAAATCGTTGACATTGTTTGCTGCGCTTGGCCAGGCGAGCTCGCAACTCGATATTTGGGAGTTGGTGAGCCAGTCGACGGGCGCGGTCATGGCAGTTTTGGTTCTTTTGGTCATGATGTCGTTGGTTAGTTGGTACATCATCGCGTCCAAGGCATTGTATTTGCGCAAGGCGCGCAAGGAATCGGAGCGTTTTCAGGACTTATTTTGGAAGTCTAAGCGCTTGGATGCGACGTACAAAGAAGCGGAGCTGTTGCGAAAGAGCCCGACCGCGCAGCTTTTTAGGGCTGGCTACATCGAGTTAACCAAGCTCAAGGGGCGCGACAAAGAGAAGGAGCGAGAGAGCGATGCGATGGAGCTTTCGGGCTTCGAGAACGTGGAGCGCGCGATGCATCGGGCGAGTGTGGCGGAGGCGACGGAGTTGGAGAAGAATTTGTCGTTTTTGGCGACTACGGGTTCGACGGCACCGTTTATTGGTTTGTTTGGAACGGTTTGGGGAATTATGCATGCGTTCATTAATTTGAGCGCGAATACAGGCGATTTGGGAATTCAGTCGGTGGCGGGCCCGATT
>JBBAEA010000008.1:0-41789 GCA_041656175.1 Bradymonadales bacterium
TTTCACATATCTTTCAAAGCGCTACAGCGTTATAAGTACATTGTAAAGGGAACCGCCGTATACGGAACCGTACGTACGGTGGTGTGGGAGGACGGCTACTCAAATAATGGGTAGCCTCCTACCCGATTGCGCTCGGCGAGCTTGCGCGACATAAGCACTGCACGCAAGCACTCCATCGCTCTTATTTCATGGCCTTATAAAGCGCATCGCAAACTTTATTCAAATACTGTTCGTAATCCTCGCCCTTTGACAACTGCGGCCCATTGTTCATAACCACAATGCTAGCCTTTGTCATTTGCGCGATTTTTTGGCTAGTCGAAGTCGGTTGGTACGATTCCTGCAAAATCACGCGCACTTTTTGGGCGCGCATCTTCGATATCACCTTTGCAACATGCCCAGGATTTGGCGAAACACCTGGCTTTGGCTCAATGTTATCGACACGCTTTAACCCCAACCAATCCGCCAAATACACCATCGATGCATGGTAACTCACAAAAACTCGCTGATCCTCAGGAAGCGATTTAAAGCGCGCTTGCTGCTCGTCACTGAACTTCTGCAAACGTTTCACCAACTTTTCCGCATTTTCCTTGTAAGCAGCCGCGTTATCGGGATCAATCGCCGCGAAGCGCTCCCCCAAAGCCTTCGTAATGGCGACCGCACTTTGAGCCGAGTACAAATAGTGCGGATTGCCCTGCGGATGTATATCGCCCGCGGAACGCTCCACCTTGGCCGTTGGCACCTCCAGCGCAACAATAAATTGCGACGCGTCAATCGCCGTCGCCGCACCAAGCGCCACCTTCGAGTTTCGCGCCCCCTTTTGCAAAGCCCCCAACCAGCCTATTTCCAGCTCCATCCCGTTGTAAACCAAGACATCCGCCCGATTGAGCTTCAAAATGTAGTCCGGCCGCGCGTCCACATAATGGGGATCCTCCCGCGGACTCGCCAAAACCTCCACATCCACAAGTTCGCCGCCCACCGTCTGCACCAGCGAACCCAGCGCCGACATGCTGGCCACGACCTTCAATTTCGCCATCGCAACACCTGGAAAGAACAACATGAATGATAAAAATACTAAGAATACGGATCGCAATAACATGACAACTCCTGTTAAATCTAACTGTTTTCTATTGAAACATCGCTCATAGTTTTGTGGGGGGCTTCGCCCCCCTACGCGCAAGCTTCCCTCACGATCGGTGGCTTCGCGCAGGATTTTATGCATTGTATGCGCTCAAACCGCGCATACAATGCATAAAATGCGCTCAGGCACCGATCCTTCGGGTGATCTTGCGCTACCCCCCCCGCTACCAAGAACGACTGTGTAAAGACTAGATTATTCATCATTTTAGCTTTTCTCCTTAAAGAAGCTCTGATGCATTGGGACTAGCGCCCCAAACCCCGTCTAAGGCTTATCACTCTTAGAACCCTCTTTTGTGTGTAACTCATTGATTTTATTAATTTTATTTTGAACGCGCTCCTAACTATCGTTGTTTTGAATCAAGCGCAGGTTTGAAACCTGCCCCTACTCATTTTGCATTGTTCAAACTTTCCTTAAACGAATGATTTTTAAGAAATGAAAAACGTACACAAGCATCACCCAAATTAAGCAGACAAACGCCTGTGACGGTCCCACGGGAAAAGCGTACAAATACGCCACAACGTAACCCACGAAAGCCGAAATCCCGCCAATCAGTGCCGAAAACACCAACATGCTAGCCACGTTAAAGCTCATTCGCCGCGCCGCCATCGCGGGCAAAACACTAAAGGAAAAAACAGGTAGGGCGCCCAAAATCTTTGTAGCCACCGCAATGCTTATCGCGATACTCAGCATCAAAACAAATTGCATGGCGTCAACCCTAATTCCCCCCACCCTCGCACTATCCGCATCCAATGTGCTCGCCTCAAAACCATGGCGAAAAACCATATGCAGCAAAACAGTGGCTACACTCACGATTAGCATAAGCCTAAAATCCTCAGGCGAAACTAAAACCGCGTTACCCAGCAAAAGCTGCTGTATATCTTGGATTTCCGTAACAATACGGGTGCCCAAAATCAGCGTTAAACTCGCGCCAGCTATATAAAGCAGCGCAACAAACGCCGACATATCGCGTCCACTTCGTCTTTGCCCATAGCCAATAACCGCTATCGCCAAAAGCGACAAAATCGCTGCATCTATGACGGGGTTAAAAATAAAGTCCCACCAAAAACTCGTATGTCCCGCATCCACCGCACCCTCGTGCATATGCACATCATCATGCAACGGCGCCGCCCCCTGTACCAAAATCAGTAGCCACACACCAAGCGCAATTCCTGCACTCGAAACCTGAGAAAGCGCTGCACTCAAAAAGACTAAGCGCTTAAAAACTATATACACCCCCACCACCCCGAGCATAACTCCAGCAAACACACCAGCTAAAGCCGCTTCACGGAAAAACTCCCAGTTCTCCCAAAATATCGCCAAACTCGCCGTGTTATCCATGACCATACCTCCCCGATTTTAGCAATGCACAAGCCGACTTATTCTGCATAACGTCATGAATTTCACCTATGACGTAATTTCCATCACAAAATACGAGCGCATGCGTTAAATATGAAGAAATATCCATAAAATGGTGCGAAACAACGATGCATGACGCCGATTCGCGTTCTAAATACGAACGCAAACTGATGTAATACTTTTGGGTCTGCACAGGATCCATGGCACTTGTGGCTTCATCCAAAAACAAAAGTTTTGGCCTACTTACCAAAGCCTGCGCCAACTTCGCACGCTGCTTCATCCCCTCGCTGAGCGCCTCAAACTGTCTATGCATAACAGCGCTCAAGTCGAGCTCTTCAATGCTGCTTTTCACTCGGTGCCTATGCAAAATTGCATAGCCAGGAATCCACATGCTGCGCGCATCATAAAGCCCGCGAGACACGTAATCACTAACCCTTTGCGGCACATCGCGCTCACTCTGATCGATCTGAGATATATACCTTGTGCTTGCGTTTAATTCGCATAAACCATCAAGTTTTGGCATAAGCCCCAAAATACTCTTCATTAAAGTGGTTTTTCCGCTACCGTTCTCGCCAATAACCGCCCAAAGTTCGTTTTTACCCACAATCCAATCAAGAGGGGGCATCAATGGTTTTGCATGGCCAAAGCTAAACTCTGTGCAACGCAGCAAAAATGCATCACTTTTCTTTGTCATACTCATGATTTTTTCTGTCTAATAAAACTAGAACTGTACGCAAGGGCAAGAGAGCTTAAATCTGCTCTCTTGCCCCCTGCACTTACTAGGATTGTTTAGCCACCACTAATGATGGTGATGTTCCTCATGCTCATCGTGTTCATATTCATACAAGATAACAACTTCTTTTTTCTTGGCTTTTAGCTCTAAAACTACCGTGCCAACGCTGTCAAGATCGATTTCATGATGCTTAAGATCACACTCGCTGTTGGCTTCTTTTTCTACCCCAAGTGCGGCTTCTTCCTTTTTAGCACTAACGCCTAAATCATCGTCATTCGTTGCAAGGATGATGTCAACTGCTTGATTGGCATTGATTTTTACAAAGCCGCTATACCCCGCCTCGGCACTTCCACCTTCAAGGCTTAACTTGTATAATTTGTGAGCGGCCGGGAGTTCTGGCGCTTGCGCCGCATCTGCAACAGCGCTCACTGCCATACTTGCGCTTAGATGTTTAAAATGCTCGCATATATGCGCATGTGCATGATTCTCATCATGGTGATCATGCTCATCGCAAGCCACTAGTGAGAATGGCAGAAGTAGCGATATGGCGAAGAAAATACGAAAACTGCTCTTTTTCATAGTATCCTCTTTCAAGAATGAAGTTCTTTACAAAACCACTTGCAAAGAATTAGTTTAGATAAACAAGTAAAAAATAAAATACATCATAGCTCATTAAAATCTAATTTTTTGAGTTTCAATGCTCCTGTGAATTGTGTCCAGAATTGGTCTAACTCCTCAGTCTCGCCGAGTTTAGACCACGCGACCTTGTCGATAAAACTGATGCCTAGCTCCAAGGCGAGCCCGACATTTTGGCGATATTTTTTATCTTCACCGAACTGATAGTTAGCCGATAAAAATACGGGTTTATCAAAGAGTTTCGATTCCAAAACATGTGAAACCCATAATTCATTCTCATAAACACTAAGTTCAAGCTCTACCGATAGAATTTTAGCGACGAGTCCGTCGTATTTCCCGCGATTTACCTCGACGTTTAGCGCTTCAAAACCGCTAGTTACGGGCAAGTCGTCCTTAAACAGCACAAGTTCTCGATCCACGGCGAGTGTGAGTAGAGATTTAGCGTTAGAGCCAGATTGTTGTAGAATTTTTTCGATTTCGTCGTAACTGATAATGGAGGAATCGGGAAGGTGGCAGTGATCGGAGTGACAGTTCGTATAGGGTGGCGGCGGGTTTGTTGGGTCAAAGCTGAGTTTTCCCGTATTTTCACCGCCGGTGCTTAAGCCAAACTCCGATAAATGCAATTTTATCGACTTTATGCGAACGCGCCTATCATCGCTGCTGCGATACGCTTTGAGCGAATCGTCCCAGCGACCGCTGCCGATATCGACTTTAGCCTCAAGCTTTGCGTCTATGACGCCCCAAGCGCGACCATCTTCTATGGCGCAGGCGCTAAAGGCGAAGGCCGCGAAGAAAAGTAGAGCTAAGAGCGTTGAAGCCTGAAGGCATAAGCGCTGTTTTCGCAGCGAGGGGGTAGCGCAAGATCGCCCGAAAAATTGGCTTAGAGACGCATTTTGTGCGTTGGATCGGCGCTTAGCCGATACAGCGCACAAAATATAGCGGCTCTTTGCCAATTTTGAGGGAAGCTTGCGCGTAGGGGGATACTTCCCCCCAAAAAGCTGTAAGTCATTGAATTTAATCATAAATCTGCCTCCTAATAGTTGTGTGCTGGGTGAGTTCCAACGAGAACTTCCAAGTTTAAGAAGGTGGCAATGATGGGTGTGTTTTGCCAGCGCGGGATATCGACGTTGATTTGTGCGCGAAGGCGCGCGAAATGGGATGGATTGTAGGTGGCTTGGGCGGCGACGCGTCCGCGATACTTCGTCCAGTCGGGGTCAAGCGGATCGGCGGGCAGGCCGCTCCCCCACTCGCCGCGGACGGCCGTGGACCATTCGCGGTTGAATTGGTAAAGTATCTGCGCGTAGCCCGCGTGGTCGATGAGCAAATCATTGGGAACTTGGCGCAAACGTAGAAGTTCCTCGGCTTGGAACGCTAGGAACGACGCGTTATTGCTGTCGAAATTCGCTTTGAGATAGATGTCGGTGCCGTAAATGTCTGTGCGATTTTTGTGACCAGTGGCGTTTGGGCCAAACTGCGCGCTTAGCCCCCAGTTGAGGCCAACGCTTTGGCTAAGGGGGAAGAATTGTTTGGCCGACAGTGTATAGAGAAAATCGCCCAAACCGGAAATCTCGGCGCGATCGTTGCCGAAATAACTGCGATTGGTCGCGCCACCATTGGCCATTTGTATGGACGCGACGAGTTCGACGTACCACGGCAACGGCGTTAGCCATGAGAGCTCGGCGCCTAGCCCGCGGTTGCCCTCGCTACCAAAGAATTTGCCGATAGCAAAGGGCTGATCGACAAAACTCCAGCTGTGTGGGTGCGTGCTGTTTAGGCGCCCAAAGCGGGAAAGAAATTGACCCGCGCGAACTTGGAGGCTCCAAGGAAGCGACAGTGTCGTCGCGTAGGCCTCTTCTATTTCGACACCAAAGAGCGAAAAAACAAGGTTTGCATCGAAACGAAAGAAGGGGTCCACCGAGGCCGAAACGGAAAGTTCTAACTGTTGGAAGTTAAAACCCGTTTTCGTGGGATCATGGCCGCCAGTTTGGTAGTTTTTCTTTTTGGAAAAATAGGCAAGCGCAACATCGAGTATGAAGGCCATATCGGGATTCATGCTTTGGATAGAGGCCCATATCCCTGAACTTGCGCTAGACTTTGCGGGTTCTACGGCTTCTTTTTGAACGCGACTAAACTTATCCTCCTCAAGCGCAAGGGCAAGCTCTTCTAACTCGGCTTCGCTAAGATCAAAGCTTTCATTATCGCTATTCTCGATTTTCTTAAATTCGACCTTAGACGGTGATTCTTCGTTATTTATGGCGTTTTCTTCGCTGGTTTCTGAATATTTTACACCTTCTTTAGTTTTTTGCGAATCTTCATCATTACTACTCCTTTCACGCGACTCGCCCGTTTCCCTCTCATCTGTATCAGTGATAGCGTGTACAGCGTGCTCTTGTTCGGCTTCATCCATTACATGCAGCTCCGCTGCTTCTCGTGTTAGCCCACGCCCTCCTTCTTCTTGAGCCATGGCGCTGCTTGTACAGAGTACAAAATAGCACAATGCCCAAAGTATAATGATGCACCTATGATACTGCGTCATATTTACTCTCTCTATGATATGATAATATTGCCGCGTGTTTAGACTAGATATATCTACCCTATTCTACGGCTTATATATTTACAAAGACAATCAAAATACGATTATCAACACAAACACCGTATAAAATTCTATTTACATCATAGACTTGCGCATAAACGACATCTCATTGAAAGCGCAGTGAATCTTTGAATCTTAATGATGAAATTAGAGCAAACTTATGCCTAAGCAAACACAGTAAGGGGTGGTGAATGCTTGGGTGCCAAACGTAGTAGGCTCCAATTTAAGTATACTTCTTCAAGTTCTTGGGCTTGTACTTCGCTAGTCGGTAGCAAAAGATTTAACATAGCCTCTTCATAGCTCGACAATGTAAAGGCAAAGTGCGACACCGTCATAATGATGTAGCAAGTGTCTTCGTGGCTAAACTTATGTTTATGCGAGATATCGATACTGCATTTTGTTGGGGCTGCGTTCGTCGATGGCGTCGCAGCGATATGTTCGTGTACAACGTTACCCGTTATTGCGGAGTGACTATGGTGCACTGTCGTTATGTGCACAAAATACAGAAGCTGACTGAGCACAAATATAGCCAAGAGCAAGCGCCCTACACCCCGACGCGTACTGAGCAATTCTTGGATTTGGCTAGAAACTCTTTGCACTTCAATGGCTCCTCCACAAGCCAAAACGCATTGTAGGCATATTCTCGCGTTTTGCAAGTGGGAATTTTTAAAGTGGCTGTAAGCATGCAGTTCTGTGCTATGTATTTACCTGCGGTGACAAGGCAAGCCCTACAAGACACATAAAGTACTTTATTCATATGGCCCTAAAAATCTATCTCCATTAAAATGAATGAGATGCGATGGCGAGTCGGCTATCCAAACTTCTGTCTCCCAAGCTATCGAAGATAAATGGCGAGCCATTAATGCACGTGTCGGAAATGCGGTAACATAAACGATTCCCGCGATAGAGCTTGCAAATAATTGAGACAGCTCATTATGTCGCTTTCCATCGACGGGGCCATGACTGGTAACCGCCTCTATAAGAAGCAACCAGTTTCGTTTTTTACAGTACATTATAACATCTGGCATCTTTCCATGCTGATCGAGAGAAACTCCTATATCTGACAGCAATTTTGCATCGAAATACCCCCATTTTTCACTTGTATCACCAACATAAATCAGAGCAGCTCCTTTAGCGAATCTAGGACCAAATTCTTCAATGATATCACGTATTAACATGCCATGCTGATCAACGCTAAGTCTAATAAATTCGCCATTTTTAATCTTTATTTTAACTTTTCTCTGCATCCGTTCTTTGGCATATTTTTCAATCAAAGTTTCGCGTTCATCCAGATAAACTGCCAGCTGTTCATTCCACTTATCGGTACCGAATGATTGTATTAATCGTAATATGTTCTTTTCAATTTGATAAACAGTTTTAGGGCTATTAACTGATCGCTCAATCTTATCAGGATTAATCAATGCAATCCCTGCTTCAAGAAATTGGTGCATGCTTTGACGTCTAAACGTTTCTCTAGTGTTAGGCGCATATGTCTTCTTGTAATGCTTTTTTACCCAAGTCATAATAGGAGTGATACCTATCAACGGATTCCCTGCTTCAGTCCAATCCTTTCCAGGCACCAAGTCCAACAAAGCTAGCAAACAGAGTGCTGACCGTTCATTTTGCTGAGAAGATGGCATGCCAAGAGACTCTAAAATATGAATAGCATCGTTAATGTTCTTTTGAATAAATTCATCAATCATCTTAGTATACTCTCCAACCTTGCATCTATCATTTCTTGCGTAATAAGCGCTTTAGTCATAGCCCAACGACCAAGTTCTATGAGTTCTTTTCTGCTAGGATATTTGAGCATTTTTAAATCAGTAGCATTCACTTGGGTATGACCGCTAAAACGACGGAACTTCGCATCGACTATGCTAGAACCAAGATATACTGCCAGTCCGCGAGCAAGCTCTTCGGACAAAGGTTTTTTTTCTTGGTGAAATACGTTTAAGTGGTTCTCTATTCCAAGAAATTCTGATTGAGCAAAAACACTAGGCTCAATAACACTGGGGTAGATTCTCCGTTTTTCCTCTTTCGACGAAAAACGCCTTACAACGCAATAATACCCGCTGGGATATAGCCATTTTTTCGTGTCGGCATTAGCCAATATAGCATTGGCTTTTTTCCCTTCTAGCTGGGGCCAGTGTAAAGCACCATTTTTAAAATGCGAAGGATAGAGTAAAGGCACTGTGCCTGTTTCTGGCATTTTGCGTAAATGCTCTTTTAAACGAAAATCCACAACAGGACCCGTAGATATCTGTATTTGAATATCTGACAAACTGTGCCGAAACTCCTTTAGATAAGACTGTGAATAATTGCACTGAGTCGGTATGTGAATAACCAACGATTCATCGTCATTTTTCACGATATTGTCGAATTTATAACTATTTACTGCGATCTTCGAAAACGAATCATCCTCTGAAATTGAAACTAAGACATCGCTCTGCTTAACGTTCTTTTCTAACGCAATAATAACGTTTTCTTGTAAAACTTTATCCTCTTTAAAAACGCTGGTTCTTGAAGCGAAAAGATGAATTCTTCGTATCGCCGTATTTTTAAGTAGAAGTTCACGAAAAGGTCGAAAATAAGGTCCATTGCAAAAACTACGAGGAATAATGGCAACGAGATACCCAGCGTCTTCTAAAAGTAAAATCGCTAATGCTACAAAGGCAGAATAAAGATTTACTGTTTCTATGCCTACCAAACTCAAAGCTCGCCTGTGTAAAGACGACTTATGAATTTTTTTGTATGGTGGATTCATTATACAATGCGTGTATTTTTCCACCTCATTCTTCCATAAAGTTTTTTTCGCCCGTAGAACATTTGTCGTTTCCGTAATAAAATCGCAAGTCTGCAATTTCCATGTAAAACTTGAACCATTTTCTTGAGCCATTGATTCGCAGTGCAAGAAGTTTTCTCGCAAATATGGAAGCATTATTTCTTCTATCTCAAAGGCAGTAGCCTCAATACAATAGCTGCTTTTTAAAGAACTCATATGATTAACAAAAGCCGAGCTAAGACTCCCTACTCCAGCTCCAGGATCCAGCAATTTAATTTCTTTACTTTTTGGTGCTGGGAATAACGAAGCCATATAAGAAGCAACTGTACTTGGCGTCATATACTGACCCAAAACAGTTTTACTCTCCGGATCGAGTTTTTCGTTCGCGGTTACTCGTCTGGATTCAGTTAGACGCAAGAGCTCTTGTCCGCTAAGGCTGCTCTTTTCCCTTTTCTGTCCTTTTATCATGTCTTTACTGTTCAATGCTTCTTCACCCATTAAGCTACCTTCAAAACCATACCCAAGTTTTTAGCACAACGGCTAGCCGTTCCACAAAAACCAGCGGCAGCCCAGCATAGCAAAAACACGCGCTAGTTTCACCTCCAAAAATACTAGTGCTCCACAATGCTCTCAAATACCGCTAGCAACGCGCTCACTTGCACAACTTGTGGGCGAGCGTAGGGGTTTTGTGGTGGCGCCAGCGGCGAGCGTGGCTAGAAACTCTTTGCGCCTCAAAGGCTACTCTACAAGCGAAAACGCCTTGTAGGCATATTCTCGCGTTTTGCAAGTGGGAATTTTTAAAGTGGCTCGCATCAATACAACACGAACTGGTAAAATATGTGTATGATTGCTAAATACAAAGTTGCGGGAAGCGTATTCATAGCGCTGTACTTGTCACTGTTGAGAGTTTCGCCCAGATATATTTGGGGAAACACTAGAGATTCCTTGGAGAAAATTCTTGAATACGGAGCTAAAACAATACCTTGCCAATATCAACTCGCTCTACATCACTGCTCGAGCAACAGAGCATAGTTATAGAGCAGAACTGCAAAATCTGATGCAAGCACTGCTCCCAGGAATTTTGATTACCAGCGAACCCAAGCGCCAAGCATGCGGGGCGCCCGACTACATTTTGAGCAAGAACGACCTGCCCTTGGCGTTTGTCGAAACTAAAGACATCGATGACGACGACCTCGATGGACGGCGAAAATCTGGCAATAAAGAGCAATTTGACCGTTATAAGAAATCATTAGATAAAGTCATTTTTACGGACTATCTTCGCTTTTACTTCTATAAAAACGCAAAATGCGTTGCAAAAATTAGTATTGGCGAAATAAAGAAGCATAAAATTCACGCGTTAAAAGAAAATTTCTCCAAATTTAAAGCACAGCTCCAAGACTTTACACAAGACCACAGCCAAAGCATCAAGAACTCTATACAACTCGCCGAGCTTATGGCGGCGAAGACTAGGTTTTTGGCCAATGCCATAGAAAACGCCCTTCATCAGGATGAAGCGGAACAAGAGAATAGTACGTTGCAAAGTCAGCTTAGAGCGTTTCAACACTATTTGAACCACGATATCAGCCCAAAAACTTTCGCCGATGTTTACGCGCAAACCATTGTTTATGGCCTCTTTGCAGCTCGTTTACACGCCCCGACTTTAAATACTTTTAGCCGCCAAGAAGCGTATTGTTTAATTCCAAAATCGAATCCGTTTTTGAAACAATTATTTGCATATATTGCAGGGCTAGAGCTCAATGAGCGCATAAAGTGGATCGTCAACGATTTATTGCGCATTTTTAGAGTCTGCGACTTACAAGAAATGCTGCAAGACTACGCAAAATCGCGAGCTAGCGAAGATCCGATCATACACTTTTACGAAGATTTTTTGACTTTCTACGATGCCAAGCTGCGAAAATCGCGCGGCGTTTGGTACACGCCAAAACCCATAGTAAACTTCATGGTTCGCGCAGTCGATAGCATTCTTATGGATGATTTTGGCTTAAACCTCGGTTTAGCCGACAACTCGCGTATCGACGTCAAAGTTGATGTACAAGGTAAGGAAATCAAGAAAAGCACGCACCGCGTTCAAATACTAGATCCCGCTACAGGCACGGGGGCGTTTTTAGCCGAGATCATAAAGGAGGTGCATAAAAAGTTCGTTGGCCAAGAAAGCATTTGGTCTTCATACGTCGAAGAGGAGCTGCTCCCGCGTCTTAACGGCTTTGAGATACTCATGGCGAGTTATGCAATGGCACATTTGAACTTGGACCTGCTTTTGCAGGAAACGGGCTTTGTGCCAACTCAAAACCAACGTCTGCGCGTATTTTTGTGTAATAGCTTGGAGGAATACCATAAAGACACAGGCACGCTTTTTTCGACTTGGCTTAGCAACGAAGCCAAAGAAGCCAATTGTCTAAAACGCGACTGCCCCGTAATGTGTGTTATGGGCAATCCACCCTACGCCGTGAGTAGCAGCAACAAAGGAGATTGGATACAAGATCTTACCGCGGACTATAAGAAAGATCTCAATGAGAGAAAGATTAATCTCGACGATGATTACATCAAGTTTATCCGCTATGGCCAATACCTTATTGACAAAAATAACAGCGGAGTTTTGGCCTATGTCTCTAATCATAGTTTTTTGGATGGTATAACCCACCGCAGAATGCGCCAAAGCTTACTGGAAAGTTTTGATAAAATTTATATTATCGATTTGCACGGCAATAGCCGCAAAAAAGAAACATGCCCCGACGGTTCAGTCGACGAAAACGTCTTCGACATCAAGCAGGGCGTGTCTATCAATATTTTTGTCAAATCAAAAAAGAAAAAGGCTAAAACTCTATCTAAAGTTTACCATGCAGAACTTTACGGAAAACGAGAGTATAAGTACGAATTCTTAAGCTCAAAAGAACTATCCATGGTGAACTTTACGCAACTTATGCCTATGCCTGACAATTACTTTTTTGAGCCAAAGGATTTTTCAAAAGAAAAAGCATACATGAGTGGATTTGCAATTCATGAACTGTTTATAAACTATTCCTCTGGAATCGAAACACAAAAAGACAGCGTTGCAATTCAGTTTAATCGAGCGGAGATGCTAGCTGTAATTGACGACTTTCTTAAACTAGAAGTAAACGAAATACATCAAAAATATAATATTAAAGATGGACGTGATTGGAAAATCGATTGGGCAAAGCGTGATGTAATGCACTTTAATAAGGACAATATACACAAAATACAATATCGACCATTCGATTATCGTTACACGTATTTTTCTGCTTTAACTAAAGGTTTTATTGCTTATCCTCGTTACGAGATAATGAAACATATCTTACAAGATAATATCGCGTTAATCGCTAAAAGAGGATTTGCCCCAGATAATTCTACACCTTGCTTTATAACTATGCACATGGTTGATCGACGCATGTGGACATGCTCAGGTATGCAAGGGGCAGAAAGTGTATTTCCGTTGTACATTTATTCTGATACATCGACACACTATTACAAAATAGAACGTAAGCCGAACTTTAACTCCGAGATTGTTCGTAATATTTCACAAAAACTTAAATTACCATTCAGCCCCGAAAAAGAAGAAGATAGAAACAGCTTTGCCCCGCTCGATTTGCTCGACTACATCTACGCTGTTTTGCATTCTCCGACTTATAGACAAAGCTACAAAGAGTTCCTCAAGATCGATTTTCCGCGTCTGCCCTACCCAAGCGACACTAAAATCTTTTGGGCTCTAGTCGATTTGGGCAGCAAGCTGCGACGTTTGCATCTCATGGAAACTTCCGCACTTAGCCCCATAAAATCGCGCTACCCTGTTGCCGGTAGCAACCGTGTCGATAAAAAAATCCGCTTTATCGCTGAGCCAAAAAATACGCATGGACGTGTCTATATTAATGATACGCAGTACTTTGATCTTGTGAGCAAAGTTGCGTGGAATTTCTACATCGGCGGCTACCAACCCGCGCAAAAATGGCTAAAAGATCGCCGCGATCGCAGTTTGAGTTTTGATGAAATCCAGCATTATCAAAAAATTTTGCTGGCCTTCGACGAAACGGCTGTTTTGAAGCAAAAAATTGACAGTTTATGCGTTGATCTTTCCCACACTCATTGAGAGTTTCCCATCACACTCTCCTTTTTTAGGCTTAAGGGATACTCTGATGAATGCGATGTTTACGCTGTTTATTTTGCTGGGGGAAGTCTCCCCCTACGTGTCAACCCCGCGCCGTGCGCGGGTTTGCCACTACCCCCTCCGCGGGGACACCCCGCGACGCCCCACAACGATTCTTCGGTGCTACCTTGGGCGATTTGTTTTTTTTGAAAACTCTATTCGTTACCAAGAACTTTGTCTTTCCTAAGAGGGAACTGCATAGTTACAGCTTGGAGCGAACGAGTTCTTGCGGGCAAGTTTGATGCAATTTCCTGTTGCAAGGAAGAAAAAGCTGCATTTGACGGATAAAACGATGAATTAAAAGCGCATAGTCTTGCGCCAAGGCGAAAAGCAATGCATCATAGCGGCGCCGATGACGGCAACTGACAAGGAGGGAGTAATGGCATATGCAGCGAAATACACGATTAGCGCCTTGAGCGGTGCGTACGCGGAAAAGTACGCGGTAGTGATCAAGGACGCGCAGCGTTTGGACGCTTTGCTGGGGCAATATGCGGTTGGCAAGGGAATTGAGGCTTTAGCGAAGCACGAATCGGAGGGACGACATTTTGACGCTTATGCCTGCTTTATGCAATTGATGAAAGTCCTGAAGTTTATTGCAAAAGATAAGCCAAACGTGAAATTTTATACAGGAATACGACGAGTTTCTGCTTCAGGAGAAGAGAACGCCTCGGTTTTTAAAGACAAAGATGCGGATGGAGATTATGAACTGCGAGCGCTTGGACGAGAGGCTGTGCTTATCCGAAATGGGGAGTCTGAGGCTTGGGACGGAGAGCGGTTCGCGGGCTCAAACGGCGAATATTATGCGACCTATGCCAGCATGAAAGATGTTTTCTTTGACGATATCCGAAATTTACTCAATCTTTGCGAAGAAAGCATGGCCAAAAATGCGTCGATAGTCTTAAGCATTGTGAGTAATGATGTTGCGATTCCGCCACCTTTGTTTCAACTTTAGGAGGTGTCAATGCGAGACGAGTCGGAGCTTGGGTATAAACGTGCACATTTTTTTAAGCACTTTTTGACCGAAGATGATTGGAATGCGAGGCATAGCTATCATTTCGAGAAACAGTGCTTGCATGAGCTGGTGTTTCACGGCTTTGGCATACATGATGCAGATCAAAGTTTGTTGCCAAGGCAGACTCGCCCGACGGCGAGTTTGCGGTTCGAGCTTTCGGAAGGCATCGCGATTGATAGCAAGGGGCGAGAAATCATTGTTTATGAACCTGAACGTGTAGTTTTTGACCCCTCGCAGTTTGAGTTACCGGCCACTATATATTTTAAAATTCGTTATACAGAGATGGCCTCGGATCGTGTGCGTTTTCCAGACGCTCGCATAGAGAACAAGTATTTTCGTGAAACTTACAAAATTATTATCGACGCAGAACCGCCTGGCCCCTACGAGTTGGAACTAGCGCGTTCAGCGGTGGCTGAGGGAGTCGAGGCTCTTTTTGACGCGAAGGATCCCTATAATCCCGAGACAAACGAAATTGATCTTCGTCACAGAATTGCGCATCCCTCGCACAATGGGATTCCGCGTGATGTGAAAATGCGCTTGATGCGGATTTTTAGGGAACGCAAGCAGTCCTTTGAGCGCTTGGGCGGGAACTCGAAACTTGGCGCCATTGCGGCGCTTGGCCAAAGTTTTGCGGTTCTGGGCGAGATTTTGGAAGCCGATATTTTGAGTTACTCGACGGTTCCGATGATCATGGAGGCCTTTCGTTTACTGGATGAGCACTTCGTTACGGCCGCTCTCAAGTCGATTGACAATCGCTATACGGAACGTCCCGAGTGGCACAAGCATATCAACAACTGCAAAGCTTTTCGGCAAATTTTAATGGATCCCACGCGTAGTATTCAGCAGAAGCTACCTCTACTCTTGGTGCAACTCGAAAAAATCACCTTCTCCTATGCCCATATTGAGCGACTCATCGGTAATGATCGTCGCATTTACCTGCACGGTCAGGCGCGTCCTTTGGCTAAAGCCTATCCTTTATCTTCTAACTGGGATTTTGTTAAGGTTTGGTCAGCCGAGTTCCCGCAAGTACTCGAAATCGACGATTTAGAGTGGTTAATGATGGGAGAGCTTGACGTAACAAACCCCAGTCTGAAAAAAAGTATCAATTCCGTATTAGTGATGCGCGAGATGCGTGGACCAATCGACAGCGTCTGTATTTCCCTGATGGTATTCTTATAGAAGAGAAGGGCGTAGCGCATGAAGGTGGTTACTCCGAAATTGTTGTGCACGGCGTTATCCCCGATACGCATTTTGCGATCATCCGTATGATGGATTACGCGCGCGGTGACTACGAGCTTAAATTCACTGTCAATGGTCGCGATGTTGGAGTTTCACGCTGTGAAGGCTACGACAGAAGAGCTCGGTGGCGTAACTGGCCTTTCGTCATACCAGCTTACTTCGTGAACGATACGGTTTTGCGTATTCAACAAACCCCGCTAACCGCGGATCGCGACGTCAATATGTTCTATTACTGGTTCTACCAACCCCTTAACTGGTAAATCTTTCCGTTGGTAGAGAAAGCTAAGGATGCTCTGATTAAAGCAAAAACAGTAGGGGCTGGTTTCAAACCTGCCCATGATTAAAGCAAAAACAGTAGGGGCTGGTTTCAAACCTGCCCATGATTAAAACAAAAGATTCAGCTGAGCCTTCATAATAAAAGTCAATAAAATCAATGCCCTACACACACAAACGGGTTCTAAGGGCTCAGTTCCTCAATTCAGACTACGATTTGTGCTGCACTCACGCAGGCTTGCGTTCGATTGCGCAAATCTAGTCTCATGAAAAACCTACGGTTTTTTCTTGTTCGCATGTCACAAGATCAAGCTAGCTTGGCTTGGACATGCTCACTGCGAAAGTGGGCCATCAACTCGTAAAACACTTAGTTTTACTCGTTTCGGCCCCTTAGACGGGGTTTGGGGCGGAGACCCAAAAATAAATCAGAGTTTCCATTTTCAGAGCTCATTTTTTGTGAGGAAGTCAAAAGATTTTCTTCTGCAAGATCCAAGCAAACGCCCCACGCAAAGCTCTCGTTTTTACAAAAATTTGCAGTTTTTATTTTTTTTGAAAACTTTTCTGAGTAAAAGCGAGATAATACTAGTGTGTGCACACACGAGCTTTTGACTTCAAGCTTTGGCTAAGCGCTTTGATAGCTAGCAGCTTGTAGATTCCCGTAAATGGAGAGGTATATTATGAGTAATGTGTGTAAGGTCATCATTATAGGGCGACTAGGTCGCGATCCCGAGGCACGTCCCTACAAAAATGGGGAAGGTGAAACCGTTTCCTTCTCACTCGCTGTGAACAGGCGCCTACGTGATGGGGAGAAAACGGAGTGGCACCAGATTAAAGCTTTTGGCAAGAACGCGCAGAACTGCAAGCTATATTTACGCAAAGGCGACTTGTGCTGCATCGAAGGACGACTTGAAAACTCGGTCTATGACAAGGAAGGAGTACAACATAAAAGCACCCAAGTCGTTGCAGAGCGCATCAGTTACTTAAGTAAATCGAAAAGAAGCGTTGAAAAGCAGGCGCAAGAAGAAAGCGATGTAGCTGTACCCTTTTAGCAAATGACTCGTTGTTCTCCTGGCTAGCTATGGATGGCACAAATTTAAAGGAAAATGTTATGAACGAAACTGTGTGTAAGGTTGTAATTTTGGGCGTCTCGGCTCTGACCCCGTTGTGTACCCCCATAAGAGCGGGGGCGGGGAAACTGTCGCATTCTCGCTCGCCGTTATGAACAAAAGTCGCAGAGGTGTTAAGACAAATTGGCATAAGGTCAGCACTTTTGGAAAAAACGCAGAGAAAGCGAAAAAGTATTTGAAAAAAGGAGATCTGTGTTGCGTAATGGGAAGCATCCATACCGATGTTTATGAAAAGGACGGCACGAAGCAAAGGAGTACGCGCATACTTGCAGAACGCATTACTTACTTGTTTAAACCAAGCCATACGAAAAGCAGCATAGTCAAAGACTACGAACTCGCAGCCTCTGCTTAATGCTGAGCCTGCGCAGACTCTCATGCGCAGGCTACTTGCTAATTATCTGCTCTTAGGAAGCTTTGAACAATGCAAGAACAGTCAAAAACATTGAGTCAAAACTGAAGAAAATCGGGGGAGCGTTCAAAAAATCATCAATAAAATCAATACACTACAGCAAAAAATGGGGTTAAGGGTGATAGCCCTTAGCCGGGGCTGCGACAAAGCCTCACTCTTTAAATGGAAGCCTCCTAAGGCGCTAAGTCTTGCAGATTTGGCAAAATTTCAGTTGACAGTGGGCAGAAAATGGCGTAGATAGCTACGTAACGCGCATGCCTGAAAGGGCATTGTGGGTTACGTTGTTGCTTACGCGGGAATAACTCAGTGGTAGAGTGCAACCTTGCCAAGGTTGAAGTCGCGGGTCCGAATCCCGTTTCCCGCTCCAAGCTAACAACATATACGCGGGAATAACTCAGTGGTAGAGTGCAACCTTGCCAAGGTTGAAGTCGCGGGTTCGAATCCCGTTTCCCGCTTAGAGAGAAGCCGAGCAAAATGTTCGGCTTTTTTCGATTTTGTGAAACTCTATTGGCAATTTCACTAAAACATTGCTCAACTAAAAAGTTTTAGAGCGTTATGCGCGGGTAGCTCAGTCGGATAGAGCGTTGGCCTCCGAAGCCAAAGGCCGTGGGTTCGATCCCCGCTCCGCGCATTTAAAATTAAATCAATATATTCAATGGCTTGTGTAGTTTAGAATACAAGCCATTTCCTCGTTTTTATCGTGAAATTTACCCCAAGGGGTACACAACAGGGGGTACACAATATTTTTGCTTACTTGGGACGCCGTGCTAGCACCCCACAAAAGAAAATCAGAGTTTCTCTAAGTTCTCGAACACTGCCAACGACGCGCCTACTTGTACAGCGCTGTGGTTTGGCAACTTCCAGCGTTTAAGGCGACAGGGCAAACCATGTTCATTGCGCAGTTCGTAGAACAGTTTCATCGACTCGATTTGCGCCAATAGCTCACCGCCGCGCAAAACGGTGTCTGTTCCGACGTAGTTTTTCCCTTGCAGGTCGCTGTAGTGCAATATTCCGTCGCATGGCGCTTTTAGTTCCCACTCCGTGTGGGCAAGCTTAGGAGGCATTTCGCGCTTGCTTTGCCCGATCCTAGCTAAAACGCAGCCAAACTCTACGGGCTCCTCATGATGAAGACCGCGAAGAAGCGTTAGCGAAGTCAAGGGCTCGGGCCAAACGCAGCGATAGACTCGCCCCCAACGTCGAAGCGTGCCCAAAAGCAGCAAGTCGCCGTTGAATTCACCCAAAACGGCGTGTTGCGAAGCGCGAAATTGGCCAACCGCGGGGGAAAGCAGTTCTTGATTTTCTAAAATGACGAGAAGGCTGGAGCTCAAAACAAAAACTTAGCCAAAAAAAAAGAGTTCCAAGAGCGTTAGCCTTGGTGTGGTGTAGGATTTACGTCTTTTGATAAGGAATTTTGGTATTTGCGATTATACTGGGGGGTAGACCGAGACCCCGCGCGGAAAGTCGCAAAAGCTGCATAATTTGCGCTGGCTTGGCAATAGCCAAGACGGCGCAAATTATTTTGCAGCTTTTAGCGAGTTAACGCGTGAGGCTCGGGCGTAGGGGGCCCATGAGGCCCCCCACAAAAAAAGAAATCCAAACGCTACATCTCCTGCTCCAGCGCATCTTTTTGGACGTCGTAGAAGTAGAGCGAGTTGGTGGACGCGTCGGTAAAGAGCACATAGGGCTTGCCGTTGTCGCCTTTGAAGGGCTGGATATCGGTGGTTGCGGAGCCAGTGCCGATGATGAGCGGGGAGAAGCCGGATTTGGTGGTAAATTCGTAGGCGAAGTCGCGGGGGGCGTTGGCGGCGGAGGGTGGCAGCTTGATAGTAAAGAAGGCGGTTTGGCTATCGATGGGCGCGTCGGCTTGGTAGGTGAAGCGGTTTTGGCCAAGCTGGTGCAAGGCGGTGTCGACACATTTGGAGCCGATTTGGCTTCGCTTGTTGATGGGAGTGTGGCTAGCGGTGAGTAACCATTCATTATTGACGCGGACTTCGTATGCTAGCGCGCGTGTGAAGCACTGCGAGCTGGGGAGACTTTGGACGTAGCCATCTTGGGCGATCACTTTGAGTGTAAAGCCGTTGACGTAAACCTCGTCGAGTTCCCACTCTAGGGCTTTGGTATGATCCATGAAGGCTGCGCAAGCCTGTCCACTGCGAACGCCGTCGCGTTTGGTTAAAATAAAGCGGTCTCCTGGGCGTGCACCAAGTAGGCAAAAATCATTATCACTTCGGAATTCGCCCTCGGCGAGGAAGTAGCCGTCGTTTCTGTGCTTGGACTCGAGGCTACCTTCGTAGCTAACGCGCCAAGTCTCTGAGAGAATGTTAAAGTCGGTGGGAACTGTGTGGAGCTTATTGCTTGTGGGGTTAATGTCGGACAAAAGCAATTTATCCGTAAAAAAACCGATCGCTGGGCGTTTTCTATAAGAAATATTCGGTAAATCTTTCTTTACACAGAGTATATCAAGGCAGCGAATAACCCCAAAGTAGGAGCCGTTCTCGTCCTTGTCGTAGGGACGAGGCGAGAATAATTCAAAGGAACTGAGCGATTCGTTGTTTTTGAAGTGCTCGTAGTGCTCATGAACTAAAAATTTCTGCACCGTCCCGATACTTGATGAGACGTAGAATACGCTATTGGTCGCAACGACGCGATCGTCGCCTGCGTTGTAGATAGTCGATTCTTCAACATTACCCATTACAGCAATGGGGATCATGTTGCTGGGCACGCCAACAATGTCGTATCGTGGGAAACGCCCCCAAAGATTGACGGTGGAGTTTTTTTCGAGATCGACGATAATCACTTGAGAACTGGACTGTTCAACAACATATAGCCAGCGTCCATGGGGGTCTATGCCGAGTTCTCCGCGTCCAGCAGATTTTTGCTCGCTCAACTCCGACCACCCCATGCGTCCGTAGCATGCTGGGTCTGCGGTATCAATGAGCGTGTCGGCGTCGTTATCGATGCCATCGGCGCAAGCGCTCTCATGGGCTTTTGCTATGCCGTCTTCATCGTCGGTGAGGTATGCGCAGCTTGGGTCATCGCGATCGGTATAGCCATTGCCGTCGTTGTCAATACCATCAGAGCAAGTGCCTAGAACGACTTGTTGTAAGCCTACATCTTCCGATGAGTCATGTGCGCCAACGCAGCCAGGGTCAAAAGCGTCAAATAGCCCATCACCGTTGTTGTCGATGCCGTCGTTACACTGCGTTTTACCCAAGATTCCTGCACCCCCTATCCCTTCTGCACTCCACGGCGAAAAGCACTTTGCATCAGCGGCGTCAATCAGCGTGTCGCCGTCGTTATCGATGCCATCGGCACAGCCAAAACCAACGCCTATGCGGCTTTCCTCGCAAGGATAGCTTGTTCCCTCTAGACAAGCCCCCCCACTCTCACTAAGAGCTACAACCGAAACGTAGCGTCTGTCGGCATACGAAACATAAATAATGTCTTTTGTCGGATTTTTAACAATCGCTTTTACGCTCCCATCGAGCGCTGCTAGCTCTTTCCACTGCAGGTCGAGCTTTTCTTTTGTCAGTTTGCAGCCAATCGTGTAAACGCCTGGCCCCGCGCCACAATCGTAGCCAATTCGCAAACTTCGCAGGCTTCCATCGGCATAAAACACTAGGAATTCTTTTCGTTCTTTATCGAACCAAATTCGGCGTCCAGTTTTATCCATGCGCAAAAATGCGATTTCTCTGTTATCTTCTAGCGCAATAATCGATAAATCGTTTTCTATCGGGCTTATCACAAGCAGCAGCGCCCCAAACTCATCACTCGCCATCGATTGCGGCCTATCGCCCGTCACAATCGACGAAACCCCAGGAACCGCGCGATCAACGTCCACAACCACGAAGCCTTTCTCTGCAAAACGCGTCCGCGCAATCGTCCCATTCTCAAGGCTAGCCACGTACAGCGAGCGCTCCAACGCAATGCCCTTCTCCTCACACTGTGCAAGATCGACGAGTTTATCATCTATAATGCAGTGCTCTTGAATGTGCATGGCGCCAGGGCTCCTGAAGTTGGACAAGCGCCCCCTGTTCTCTTCTTCACAAGCCAGCAAAAAACCGCCAAACGCTATAACTAGGGCAAGGAGCAAAACAATCTTGCTAAAAGCTCTCATACCTTCTACTCCTCCGTCCCATTTTGACTTTCGCTTTCCGCAGCAAACAAGCGCTTGCTCAGCACTGGATTCTCCGCATCCGACACATCCATAATCCAGAGCTCTGCACTTCTAAAATGGCTTATAATCAAACGCTTAGCTTGCGAATCATAAACCAATTCGTAGGGGCCATCGCCCACGGGAACTTGCTTAATAATTGCCAACGACTGCGGATCGACTAAAACCAAAGCATCGTCCTTAAAACTCGTTAAGTACAAAACACCGCCCTGCTCCGCACCTACCCAAAGCAATTTCATCGGCTCGCGCTGCATCAACTCCATGCCCACCATACGTGGTTCAAAACCATCGCCACCATCAACTAATAAAGCGCTAACGTCGAAAGCTAAAATCGAATTTGGGAGCTGATTTAACATGTATAAAAAAGTTTTATTCGGTGAAAACGCTAATCCCCTACCCTGAAACGATGAAAACGCCAAAGGCACCCCCACTCTTCTTTTTACCTGCAAGCCCAAAACTTCTCCAGACGCATTAATCGCCGGCGAGAGAAGAGCCAAATTCGTTGCGCTGCGCCCAGTAACGAAGAAGTTCTCGCCGCTTTGCCACTGCACTTCACTCGCTCCATAGACCAAGGATGCCGCGGCAGAGCTAAATTCAACGTCCTTCCCCTCTCCCCTTACCGTTATCGCCGAAACTTTCGAGGCTACCAAATGCGCGACCATCAACAAATCAAATTCCACGCGTTGCTTCTCGCCGCCTTCTAATTCTAGCTCTCGGTAGCTGCGCACGACCTTCAAATCTGTGGGGTCATCGTCGATGCAATATCGGCATTTCAAGAGGCTATCGGGGTCTTTTTCCGTCGCTAATGGGCAGGAAATCTCGCTTCCCTCCTGCGATATCTCAAACCAGACCACACAATCGTCGTTTCGAGTCAAAGTGTATCCGCGCCGCGCGCCCTCGGCCAAAACTATGCTCGTTCCAAAGCTCCCCATCCGCTTTGCCGCCCCCTCAACCAGCTTTCCACTCTCCAAATCGACTACCGACACCACGCCCCCGTCCGTCACCCGATACTTCAAGTCGAAGTTCGACCCCACGACGTACAAAAACCGCCCGTTTGGGTGCAAGGCCACGCCCGTCGGATACTCCAACTGCGACAAATCGCCCTTATCCCCGACCAACTCGACCGCGCAGCCGCCAAAAAACACTAACAAAACTGTTAAAAATACTAGCCTTCTCAATCCTACCTCCACTTCCTCCCCGCCGCCGCCGCGTACACTACACATTCCATAGCCCAGTCTCAAGTTTTTAGCAGCAAATATTGAGCACTATACGCATAAAATGACGTCCTTTTTCTTCGTCGGGGGGCTCCGCCGCATGGCAAGCGCAAAGTCGTATATTGGCTGTTTTTAAGTTTTTATTTTGGTGGGGGAAGTGTCCCCCTACGTGTCAACCCCGCGCTGTGCGCGGGTTTGCCACTACCCCCTCCGCGGGGACACCCCGCGACGCCCCGTCCAGTTTTTGGCGAAACAGGACTTTGCGGTCGCCCTAGCTCCGCCTCGTTCAGCTTCAGAGAATTCCTAAGCGCCAAGCCCTACTTAAACATTTCCATCAGCGCTTGCAGCCCATCCTTAAGCCTGTCTCGACTTTCGTCCGTTACCAAGCGCCCCACCCCTTGACGCGTCTCAATTTCACTCAAAACACTGCGCCACGTCCTCGCCGTTACCAACAACCAACGTTTGGCTTCGCTAAATAATGTTGCGCTTTGTTTTAGGCGCCTCAAACTCGGCACAAACTCCATGGCTTTACCCATGCTGCAAGTTTCAGCTTCCATCTTTTCTTCCAAAAAAATGGCAGCAAGTTCTCCGCTAGGCAAAATAAGCGGCATCTCAAAAAATTCTTCTGGAAATATCGCCGCGATATCCGTTGCAAGCGATACGTAACTCAGCACTGCCATGTGATCGTCATTATTGAGATCGAAGGAATCAAAACTGGCACACCAACGCTGTTCTATTTCATATTTTTCAAATGCTTTTTTGCTAAAACTTAAACCGTTTTCTAACTCCCACTTTAGTGCCAAGCGTATCGGTTCACGCGAGTGCAAGGAGGCCAGAACAGGGCTATCTGGCGAAAGTAAAAGTAGAGCGATCGGGTCTCCTAGAAGGCTTGCGCGATGAGCGCGTGGACATTGTCCGTCCTCTAAAAAGCCGAGCGCTGCCAAAAAACGCGAAAGCGTTGGCGTCGAAGGATCCTTGCCATCGCTCTGATATCGGCGCTCTGCAAAGATATCATAAACTTCAGATATCGCCTCTCCTTTCGTGGCTAAAGCCAAAGAGGCGCGAATGCTGTGTTTTGTATTCTCGGAATATCGAATTTTATTGGCATCCTGAATGAGGCACTGTAAGCGCAACAAACGCAACTCCGGGTTAAAATCCGTATGCGCATCCCCCGTTATCTCCCCAAAACGCGTGTCGACACAGGCTGGGTATAAGCTGCGAATCACCCCAAGCAGCTGTTCTTCCCAAAACGCGTCATCATCTTCACTTTTGGGGTACGGTTGCAACGAGTCCACCACATAACTCTGATTTTGGCTCAAGTGCGCGAAAATCAGCAATACGTTCTTTTCCATACACTGCACAGGGCAGCCAAAACCTAAGTAATGCTCCGCATCGAGCAGCGAGCCATCCGCCGAAATCACATTGTCGAAAAACAGCTCTTGGTACTGCATAGGTCCAGCGAGCGTGCGCCCTACCCCGCGATTCTGCAATGAGCGCCGGTAGGACCAAAGTTTTACTCGCTGCGTATTGAGTTGGCGCCATAATAGGCGCAAACTGGCGTCGCCAAAAGCATTTTGTAGCGAGTTTTGGAAGCGTTCCTGCTTCTGGGAGATGGGTCTCGTAAATATGAAAAGTTGCCACAGTATACTCGCCCGTACCTCAAGCGAAACACGCTTGGATGCTCCAAAGATACGACGCTCAAGGGCTAAAAGCGGCGCTTCAAAGCTGGTTTGTTCGATTTTTTCGTGAAGTTTAAGGGCTAAATTCTGAATATCTTCAAGAGCTTTGCTCAAAGACTCTAAATATCTGCTTTCGTCTTGGATCTGACTTTGCATCGCTTGGAACTCGGGTTTCAAAATGTGGCGAAGTGATGGATTTACAGGAGTTGGGCACCAGCAAGAACTTCGGCATAATCCTCTAGCCGAATAGATGCGCGCAACCAGCGCAAAAGCATCCCTTGAGGTATAAAGGCGCTATATGGTCCGATTTGTAAATATTTAGCCATCAATTTTGATTTTTCATGAATAATATACGAAAATTGCTGCAAAAGTTCATCTTTTGGGGGCAAACGCTCAATGGCGGGTGCTTGTTTTAAGGCAAAATGAAATGCTGTTGTCGACTTTGGCACTAGCTCCGCACCATGTGCCTGCAAATACTCCGAGAGGAGTACGGCGCCTATGCTTCCCAAAAAATGCTGTACAACAAGGATTTGAGAATCATCCTCATGTAATTCTATAATACCATCTTCTTGTCCTAAATACTGCGCAAAATGTCGTGCAAGAGCCAAAGAATATCGCGGTGGCTCGTGGCTAACAAATTGCGCATTCTTGCTAGCACTACCTGCCTGTACATAGAGCTTATCTTCTTTAAAATAGGCGACTTCACGGCTTTTTCCGGCGAGCGACAGCGTAGGTTTAAGTCCCATGGAAATAGCGCGTTTACTGTGTCCAGCAAGGCGCACGCTCCCAATGGTTCTGCCTGTGAGCGCGTCAACGACATCAGTCTCACCCTTATCCTCGATCATTGAGTGCATCAAACCGCGATCATAAAGAAACTCTGCTTTATCCTCTGCAACAAAGCGTCGCTTTGCCACTTCGCGTAGCAACGATGCACTCGCCATCTCTCGCAGCAGCGCGTAGCAGTCATCTACATCGTAAAGTTCACGCGCTTCATCGCTAATACGCTCGTACAAGACCCCTGGTGAAACCCAGCGCTTCGGATTTTGGAAAAGTACAGACAGCGCTTGTTGCACAAGAGTCGTTGGTCTAAATGCCACGGGATCGGGAAATATCTCCTCGCGTTGTGCACACTCAATAAGGTGCTCAAAACGCAAACGCTCAAAATCGTCTTCGTATATGCAGCTAACTTCTATCGTTTTAGATTGGCGGTTCCCGCGCCCAATGCGCTGAATAAGCGAGGAGACATTGGGAGGCGCCCCAACGAGCACAGTGCGGTTGACATCCCCAATATCTATCCCCAATTCTAGCGTACTCGTCGCAATACAAACGGCGTTCTGGGAGCGTAAAAACTGTTTTTCGCTGCGGAGTCGCTCATCTTTGGACATGCTGCCGTGGTGGGCAAAAACTTTAGTAGCCATTCGCGGCGAGCTCGATAATTCCGAAACCAAGCCTTCGACTTGCGCTCGCGAATTGGCAAAGACTAAGGCTTTACAGCGTGAATTCGATAAAATAAGCCTCGAAATCTCAGCCCCCACATCGCTCTGACTATAGCATTCGACAAACTCCGCCCTAATCTCGCGTGCCGCCGAGCTTATCTGAATAATCTCGACCTCAATTCCCAAAAACGTCCTTGCAATGCGCGCTATCTCTGGCATTGTCGCCGAAGCAGCGCAGATTTGAAGAGGATGCTCAGCGACTTTCGATAGACGGCGAAGCAGACATTGCAACTGATCCCCGCGCGCACTCTGCGCAAGCAAATGCACTTCATCTACGATAACAGCGCGGAGATCGCGCAGAACCACTGGCCTACGCGATAGCAACGAGTCTAGAGATTCGGGTGTCGTAATAAGCGCAAAGGGCGGCTTCGCTGCGTTCAAGCTCGGTGCATCCCCTGTTTTAATATCGAGTTTTAGACCCAAAACACTAAAAGAACGGTGCAAGCGTCGGTGTAGATCATTACACAGCGCCTTAGTGGGCGCAACGATCATGAAGCTCAGATTACAGCCCAAACCCTGCGACATAAGCCGCTCAAGCAAAGGCGCTACAATAGCTTCTGTTTTCCCCGATGCCGTCGGAGAATTGACAAGCACGTTATCGCCGCGCAAGATGGGCAAAATGCTTGCTTGTTGCACTTTTCGCAAACGCGGGAACTGCGCAAAAAACGCATGCCACGTGCGGCGCAGCGCATTGCGTACTTCATCCTGACTACTCAGATTCTGACCCGACAAAACGATAAAATCCTTTAAAACGAAAAAGTTTAGCAAACGCTATATCAATAATTTACATCGAAAGCACGGCTTAAAAGTTCACAGCCTGCGACGTTCTAGCACGACTCCATCAACATCGCCTCAAGCGCCAAGTTCGCTTCCCGCATTTGCTCGTTCCAAATCCTGTCCCGTTAAATGCAAATACAAAGCGGTAATGTTGGGGTGCGCTGCATCGGCGAGTTTTTCGTGTAGCTGCTCTAGGCTAAAGTCGCCAACGCACTGACCGTGGTGTAAAAAGTAAAAGCGATTACAGAGGCTCTCTAACATCTCTAAAATGTGGCTAGAAATCAGTATTGCGCCTCCATCTTCGGTATAGCGCTTAAGGTACTGCCTAAAGCGATAGCTGCTCTCAGGATCAAGTCCTACGAAGGATTCGTCCAAGACGACAAGCGACGTTGGGGGCAAAAGAGCCGCAGCCATCGCCATTTTTCGCGCCATGCCGCCAGAATATTCACGAATTAAGCGATTTTTAGCCTGCTCTAGCCCGCATAAAGTTAAGAGCTCAGCAATGCGTGCCTGCGCGAGTTCCTGTTCCATACCGCGGACTTGGGCAATAAAATTCAATAGCTCTAAGCCCGTTAAATAGCGATACAGTTCGATATCCTGTGCCACATAGCCGAGTGCAGCGCGCGCACGTACGGGTTCTTTTTGTATATCGTAGCCTGCGATTTTTACGCTACCCGCATCAGGAACACAGAGCCCCGCAATACAGCGCATGCTTGTTGATTTTCCTGCTCCATTTGGACCAATAAATGCGACGCTCTCCCCCGCTTCTATGCGCATGCTTAAACCATCTACTGCCTTGAGCTTAGCGTATGATTTTTGCAGCCCATCCATAATTAGTGCCGATCCCATAATACTAAAAAACCTATCTTAACGCTGTAGCTGCGAGTAATGACGCGCTCCTGCCCGTCCTTGCAATATAACACAGTAAAGCGGCAAAAAGAATATTAAATAACGCAAGCACTAATGCGCTACGTTTTGTTAAATCGCGCCCCAAAAGTTCGCGATAAGCTTAAATACGCAATAGCAAAAAATAAGATATAGAGCGCAATCAACGCAAAAACTAGCCAAACAGCCTGCGCTATCAGCGAGAACAACAATATAATAAGCCCACTTGTATAGCTAAAGATCGTCGAAAGTTTTAACGAACTTACTGCCACAAGCGTGTGAAAACAGGTTAAAACTAACCATAATAGCAAGGCTAGCAAACTTTGTTGCAATCCTTGCGCTAGCCCTGCATGCATAAACAGAGGAATCCCTATTGCGATTAAACTCGGCAAAAAGGCGCGGAACGAAAGTTTTATGCTGGATCGCAACTTGGCACGCATTTTCGTCGATAACTCAAGCGGCTCTGTTTCCAAAATACCAGGCTCTAAAGCATGGGAAAATAAGACTAACCAAGGATGGGCAAAAATCATCAGTGGCAAAACGCTAAGTAAGACCAAATTTAACTCAAAAAGTCGCTCTGGCGCGAAGATCAACCACAAGGACAAAAGAACAGAGAGCGTTATGATTAAGATCTGTATTAGACTCGCCCGCCGTGTGTACTGCAGCTCGTCTTTATAGCTCAAAACTGCAAGCAAGTCCTTGCCTAAGATCGCGTTAGCCGAGTGCTCGTTTAAAAACGCGTAGTCTTCATTCAATAAAATGAGATCGTTTTCGTTAAACTCCGCCCAAATGCGGTAGTAATGTCGCTTACATTGTACTTGAGCATACACAAATGATAGCAAGGCCGCGCCAAGCACTATTCCAAGCGCCGTGAGCGCGGCATTGAGGAATCCTGTCTTGAGTAAGGCTTCAACAAGCATTTTAAGCAGCAAAATGACAAGCAGTGAAGCCGCCAAAGCAATAGCGGGAGCAGCAACGTAAGCCGTAGGACCATAATTTGTAATTTTGTTGGTACTCGCGTTTGTTGCGCCGTATAATACTATGGCCAAAGAAAGCAAACAGCATACAAATAGCCCAAAAAACCAAAGCCCGATGTTTAAGATGGCTCTGATTGGATCATTCAAGGCGTAGGGAAACCAGAAAGCCGCAATGGGAGGCGTCGAAAACGCGATAAAAAGAAGAAAAAATCGTATTTTATATAAAAATATAGCCAATTCAGCGACGGGTTGTGTCGCCAAAAATCGTGAATCCTTAGCCCTAAATAGTTGCTCCATGGCGAAGAAAGCAAAAAAAGAAGCCGCTAATGCAGTCATCCAGAAGGCTAATTCTAAGGCGTTTCCTCCTGGTCTTGTGTCGGTGAATTCTAGCTCGAAGCTAAGAAAAAAATGCGAGAATAGCGCCAAAAGAGGCAGCGAAAACAAATAGATGGCGACAAAAACTTTGTGATGAGAGAGCGCGAACGTACGCCAGCCCAGTGAATAAAGTGCCGCTCTTTGCACTTTCGCTGAAGCTGGGGCGATTTCTTTCTTGATGCTGTTCACAGACATACTTGCTCTCAAAAACTTCTTATGGATACTCTGATTAATGTGAAAATTGGCAAAAAAGTAGCTAGCACAAAATGAGGAAAGACTGGTGAGCGTTTAAAATAAAATTCAATAAAATCAATACATTACACGCAAAAAAGTGTTTTAAGGGCGATAGGCCTTAGCGGGGCGTGGGGCAGATCCCCACCAATAAATCAGAGTTTTCTTATCGATTCTCGTTTTCGGGCCGCAATACAAAGATATGGCTTTGTTTCGTCGGCGTGCTTAAAGCTTCACCAGAGTTTATGTATACTGGTCTGGGTCCATCTTTTTTGCCCATTACGTTGTCTATCTCGCGTTCTATGGAAAGACTTCGCCGCTCCGCTAGGCGCGCTAGCTGTGGGTCGGGATCGGATTTCAAAAACTCGGAGTACAGATGCGACGCCCGTTCGTACTGACCAGTTTTATAAGCGAGTTCTGCCTCGTCAAAGAGGACGCGCGAAGGAACACTTGGAGGTTGACAGGATAAAATAAGAAAAAAGAATGAAAAAAACAAATATAATATTGTTTTACTTTGAATTCGCAATTTTAACCTAGGCTTATTGGGCTTTACTTCGTTTGGGTAAAGACGTGTAAGTATGACAAGAACGTTTTACGGGGGGTAGCGCGGGATCGCCTCGGTTTCGACAAGGATGTCGAAACGGAACGCCGTAGGCGGCCCGTAGGGCTGTGTGCCATGGATTGGCACACATTCCAAAAAATTCGCTACGAACGCATAAAATGCTTTGGTTTGGCGAAATAGCCGAAACAAAGCATTTTATTAAGCGTTCGTTGTCGAATTTTTCGAGGAAGCCCGCGCGTAGGGGGCTCGCCCCCTCCCACTAAAAAAGAAAAACTTTAACGCATCGCGTAAAGCATCTGCAGGCTAAAACACTAATTCGGGCTTGTCACGGGGGTTAAACGCAAACTCGACCATGAAATTTGCGTCATCTCATCATTTTGTCCAGAAATCGGTTCATTTTCAGTAGAAGATTCAAGAATGGCGTTTAAGCGCCGAACTTCATCGTCCTCTGCTGTGGGTACGAGGGCTTCCATTTTGAGAATGGCGTTGACTAGTTGATCGAGAATTTCGGAAATTGTGAGCACTGGGGCGCCATGCTGAACGCTAATGGGACGCGAAAAGCCCGAGTCTTCGTTCCAAGCCCGGCGAGTGACGGCGGAAATGAATGCGTTGCTCTGGGTTTTATCGTCAGAGTGAAAAATAACGCGCGTGCCTGCGTTGGCATTCTCGTGATTAAGCGACAAAATCCGAAACGACGATTCTTTGCCAAATATGTGCTCGATCAAAGCCTCAATAGCCATTTGCTCGTTTTGGCTAAGGCGGTTTTTAAACAAAACGCTAAAACCAGCCCTGCTATTTCGGATAAATTTCTGTATATCCTTCGGGAAACTGTCGTAGTCCACGATAGTCGCGCCCGCGTTCTGCCACTTGAGCAGGTCATTGCGGTTCCAATTAGAGCGCTCGTAGGTTTGTGGTGAAATGCGACACGATGAAATGCGCGCAATCCCTGTAAGGTCGGGGGAAACAAAAGCGCCCGAGAGGTTTGCAAAGTACAGATCCACGCCCGTCAACTTCGCACCCTGCAAGCTCGAAAAGCTCAAATTGCTTGCCCGAAGACAGGCACCCGTGAGGTTCGCATGCTCAAGGTCGCAAGCCTCCAGCCGTGCCCATTGCATTGACGCCCAATTAAGCCTTGCATCCGAAAGATTGGCCCATGATAAATTGGCGCCTGCAAGGTTGACGTTACTGAGGTTGGCCTGTACGAAATCGCAGCACTCAAAGACACTGGATTCGAGGTTTGCCGCCATGAAATTGGCGCCAGTGAAGCATGCCCCTAAAAAATCTGAATCGTTAAGCTGGGCGCGCAAAAAAAGTGTGCCTGTAAAATTTGCAGCTCGAGCGGTCACATGCTCTAGATTCGCGCCTACAAGATCTGCATTCTTGAATCGAGCCCACGAAATATCAGCGCGATCCATAATGACGCGCCCCATCGAAGCATCGTCACAAATGGACTTGCTCAAATTCGCGCCGCTGAGTCGCGTACCTGTAAAATTCGCGCCAGAAAGAATCGAGCCCGATAAGTCTATGCCCGACAAATCAACCCCTGAAAGGTCTACGCCGTGCAAATCCATACCGTGGAAATCCCGCTCCCCTAATGCAAAAGCCTCTAAAAGCTCGTCTCGGATTATTTCTAATGAGGGTTCCAAATTCATCTCCTAGGCGATGAAAATATGTAGCTAAAGTACTACACAAAATGATAATAAACAAATACGCGTAGTCTTGCAAGCGAAATATCCCACCAAACAGCGTAAATCTTTCGTTGCATCACCGATGTAGGTAAATGTAGGCGACTAGGGGGGGGAAATAGGATTAGGGATACTCTGAATAGCTTGGTCTTTGTGCTGTTTATTTTTGTGGTGAAAACTTATCGCACAAAGAATTTAGCATAAATTTCGCGTTAATCAGAGTATCTTTGAAGGAAGCTCTGATTAATGCAAAAGCAGTAGGGACAGGTTTCAAACCTGTCCTTGATTAAAGCAAGGAAAGTCAGGCATGAATTCGTAATAAAGTAAATAAAATCAATATGTTGCACAGAAAAACGGGTTCCAAGGCCGAAAGTCCTTGGACGGGATTTGGGGCAGTGGCTCCAATGAATCAGAGTTTCCTTAATTATTTGCATTTTTATGCTTCGCTGCCTAAAGAGATGTGCTCTGGGGGAACGAGTAAAGAGGCTGTCGATGATCAAGGTGAGAAATTTTAAGGAAATACCCTACGATGAGCTTGAGGCGCTGAATTTGGAAGCGAAATCCGAGTTTATGGCGCGCGTTTCGGATGATGCACTTCGTGAAAAATACTTGCGTTACCTTAATGATGAGCCGCAACTTAAAGCGGTCACTGTGTGTTTCTCAGACGTTGAAGGGCGCTTCCATATGTTGGACTACGACAAGAAGTTCCTTCTGCGTTCACACGACAATCTTAGCTTTGACGGCTCTGCGATTCATGGCTTTTCCCAGCAACGCGAATCCGACCTCTACCTAAGTATTGATTGGGGGAGTTTTCGCTGGCTACCGAGTGACATTTTTGGGCCTGGCAAGGTCATGGTTTTTGCTCTCGTGCGGGGCAAGAACGGGGAAGCATATGCGGACGACACGCGAGGATTGCTCAAAGAATACTGCGCTAAACTCTACGAAGAAAAGCTCGAAGCGATGGTTGCCTTCGAAATAGAAGGTTTTTTATTCAGCGGAATTAACGCAGAGCAGAATTTTCAAGCAGATCATGGTTTTGATTTCGTATCAGACGGTGGTTATTTTCACACGCTTCCCAAAACGCCGCTAAAGCTTTTTATCGATCACTTCGCCGAGGCACAGCGCGCTTTAGCTTTCGAGAACGAAAAGGATCACCCCGAAGTCGCGCCCTCGCAGTTTGAGCTCAATTACCGATACTCCGACGCGCTCATCGCCTGTGACCAAGCACAGCTCTACAAGCTCCTGGCTAGACAAATCGCGCTGATGAATGGCTATACCGCTTCCTTCCTTCCCAAACCCGTGTTGCACGTTAATGGCTCTGGTATGCACACGAATATGTCGATTTTGCGCAACGGAATTAACCTCATGCATGACCCAAACGGCGAAGCGCAATTTTCCGATTTTGGCTGGAGGGCTATCGATAAAATTCTTGCCGCAGCCAATGATTTTTGCCTCATCGCCAATAGCTCCGTTAACGCGTACCGCCGCCTAGACCCAAAATTTGAAGCCCCCAACGCCATTCGAGTTTCCTCTAGTGATCGCAGCGCCATGATTCGGATACCCGCAGGAAATGCCAAAACCGCGCGCTTTGAACTTCGCTCCGTCGCCCCCGACACCAACCCCTATCTCCTCATCTATACCCTACTCCAACTCGCCATCAACGACGGCCCCGCTATCAAGGCTAGTGAGCGAAAACGCGAAGACCACCTTCTACCCAGCGACATCTATGAAGCCCTAAAATGCTTTCGCGAAAGCACGCGTATGCGCGAAATGCTCGGTAGTGGGCTTCAAGAAAAATTCGCCGATCTTAAGGAAATTGTTGCTGCGCGTTCGCCAAAACTACTAGGCAATCGCATAAAACGCGGAGAAATCGTCTTTCACCACGAAGTTAGCAACCAATCGCTGTGGATGGATTTTTAAGACAAAGAGTTTCTTCAACGCTTTTTTTACCACGAAAAACACGAAAGCTTTTTTACCACGAAAAACACGAAAGCTTTTTTACCACGAAAAACACGAAAGGCACGAAAGACTATTACCAATCAAGCTGGTTCTATAAGAATAAAAAAAGAAGTTTTCGTGTGTTTTCGTGTTTTTCGTGGTTCAAAATTTAAAGACACGAAAGGCACGAAAGACCATAACAAATAAAGTCGGGTCTGTAAGATTAAAAAAAAACTTTTCGTGAATTTTCGTGTTTTTCGTGGTTCATAAAGGTATCTATCGACAAAGCTTTGTTTTTCGTGGTTAATAAGTTTTTCCATAAGCTTGACGAAGTTTTAACGGTGCATAACTTTGGCCGCGTTTAGGTGCTTTACTTAAAAAGCACCGCCAACGATGTGAGGAGTGATGTCGAAAGATTACTACCAAATTTTGGGCGTCTCGCGTGACGCTGACGCCAAAGAAATAAAGAAAGCCTACCGAAAGCTTGCGATGCAGAACCACCCAGATCGCAACCCCGATAACCAAGAAGCAGAGAACAAGTTTAAGGACGCAAGCGAAGCTTACGAAGTACTGAGCGACCCCGACAAGCGTGCGCTCTATGACCAGTACGGCGAAGACGGACTGAGATCACAGGGCTACGGCGGTGTAGGTAATATCCACGATATCTTCAGCCAATTTGGGGATTTGTTTGGTTTTGGAGACCTATTTGGTGCACGCGGTGGCCCACAAAGAGGCGAACATTTGCGATACGACCTCGAAATCAACTTTGAGGAAGCCGTCAAGGGCGCAAAGCGTGACATCACTATACAGCGTATGGAGAAGTGCGAAACATGCAAGGGTTCTGGCGCAGCGGAAGGCTCCAAACGCATTAAGTGTAATAGCTGTGGTGGCGCTGGACGTGTTCAGATGCAGCAAGGCTTTTTTGCCGTTACGACGACATGCCCCCACTGCCGAGGAGAGGGGAGCCGTGTTGAGAATCCCTGTAAAACTTGTACTGGCAAGGGCATAATAGCCAAGGATCACGCCGTATCCGTCAAAATCCCTGCCGGCATCGACAACGGTTCTCGCCTAAGATTACGCGGTGAAGGCGGCGCTGGAACACAAAACGCACCATCGGGGGATTTGTACGTATACCTCACCGTAAAACCGCATAAAAAACTCAAACGCGAGGGTATTCACTTATTTATGGAAGAAAAAATACACGTCACCCAAGCGTTACTAGGCTGTGAACTCGTGGTGGAAACCCTTGATGGACCTGAAATCATCACTGTTCCCGAAGGGACACAACCCTACGATCGCCTTGTACTTAAAGGAAAAGGTGCACCCGAAATCGGAAGTGGTCGAAAAGGGGACCAAATTGTTATTCTGGACGTCGTTATTCCCAAGAAGCTTTCCAAATCTGAGCGTGAGCTGGTAGAGTCTTTGGCTAAGAGCCAGGGCGTAGGGTTTGCTCCCAAAAAAGGCTTCTTCGAAAAACTGTCTGAAAAGTTTGCCGACTAAGCTCGGATAACATTGAATATCCTTCTGGTATTTGCGAAAAAACCAAACTTTATACAGATTTCTTGCTAATTTTTAACGATAACTTGCCTTGCTCGTCGCAGCGTTCTAGCGCCGCAAGCAGGGCATTATTGGCCAGCGACTGCTAAAAGGCTAGCATGGGAATTCAACTCGGTACTGGCTCTGCCATGTCAGACATCAACATCACGCCGCTCGTCGACGTTATGCTGGTTCTACTCATTATATTTATGGTTGCTGCTCCCGTCATGGAGCGAGAGCGCGCGAAGCGTGATATCGAAGAGAACCGTGATAAGCAGCAGCGTTTAGTTGCGCTCAACTTGCCCGCGCTCGATAATTCGGGAAAAGCCCCAAGTAATGCAAAAACACTCGTCCTTAAGGTCTCGAACAGCTTAGAAGTTCGCTTAGAAGATAAAATAATAGCAGATTGTTCTAAGGCCAAAAATAGCGCCGACAAACGCGATTGGTTGCCTTGTTTCGATTCCATTGAGCGTGAAATGATAGCGCAAGAAGAAAACACGGCCGGCGGTGTGACTATCGATGCCGAAGCTACGGCACCCTTTGGCTTCGTCGTTGGAATAATGCACAGGCTCTACAAAGCTAAAATCGAAAAAGTCTCTATGTTTCCAAGACTGCAATAGCGTTAAAGAAGCGAGAAACCGCGCAGAGCTCTGAAATAAATACATAAGCTATATACTAAAGCGAAAACTACAAAGTAGAACTTAAGCCCTTGATTTCCATAAAAAATCTAGAAAGTTAAACTCAATTCTAAGTTCTGCACGCCTCAAAAGCTAAAATTGAATAACAAGGCCATCTTTCCTTCTTAAGCACTTTACTGCAAAAAGGCTTCATTTCGTTAAAATCTCGAAACTATGTTCGATAAAGTCACTACCATCATCAGTTTTGCTGTCTTTTGCATCTGCCTCTTCCTGCCCTGCACCAACTCGGCCGCGCCCCTAACGCTAGAAGAAGCCTACGCCTTGGCACAAAGCAACAGCCCGCAAATCAAGGCTCAGGACTATTCCGTTCAAGCCGCCCAAGCACAATTAAGCGAAGCGCGCTACTACTGGGCACCGAAATTTAAACTCAACTCTATGTTTGGCCCCATGCCCAAAGAGAAGGATATCGACTCCAGCATCGACGATATCTGGAGCAACATTACCGGTGAATGGGGCTTTACCACACGAAATTACCTCGAATTCTGGATGCCCCTCTTCACCTCTCTCAAAGTCTATAACACGCGCCAACTCGCCGAAATCGGACTGGACGTCGAAAAAATTCGCGTTCAAGGGGAGCGTTTAAAGGTGGATTACGATGTGGCAAGGGCTTTTTATGGGCTACAACTCGCTAACGCAGGTGAAGACGTCATCAAAGAGGCACTACAGTTAGTCGATCGGCTACAAAATGAATACGACAAACTCATGCAAGCTGGCAGCAGCAGCGTCAAAGAAACCGACCAATACCGAATAGAATTAGCCAAAGCTAAATTAGAGCAAATAAAAAACGAAATATACGCCTCAAAAGTGTACGCTATGCAAGCCTTGGGCGTTCACACCGGCCTTCCCCAGCCCATTGAAGTTAGCGAAATGGACTTCCAACTCGAAGAACTCAAACTCATCGAACAAGAGGAAGCCGTCGCCCTTGCGCGCCAACACAGAACAGAGCTAAAACTCCTTCATAAAGCAGAGCTAGCCGCCTTAAAACAAGCTAAAATCCAGTGGTTGCAGTGGTTTCCAGACCTCGTGCTCGCAGGAGAAGTTTACTATAAGTACAGCAACGCCGTGCCAAAATTAAGCGAAAAAAACTTTTTCTTAAACGACAACTACAACGGCGCAGGCTTTTTCGCCGGTTTTGTGCTTCGCTGGGAACTCGACCCCGTGTCGCAAGTCTTTAAAGTACGCCGCGCAGACGCACTCGCCCAACGCGCCATCTCCCAGCGCCAGCTCGCCATCGCAGGCATCGAACTCGAAGTCGTCAAGCAATACCAAGACACCGCCGCCGCACTCCAGAAGGTCGAAATCGTAAAAAACGCACGCCGCGCCGCCAAACGCTTTATGAGCCAAGAATTCGTCGACTACGACGCAGGACAGGGCAAAGCCAACGACGTCGTCGCCGCCATCACCGCCTACATCGAACTCCGCTCCGCCTACCTTCACGCCCTGCACGACTTCCGACTTGCCCTCCTCAAGCTCAAACTGACCTGCGGCGCCGCCCAAAGCGCCGATCTCCTGCAAGCCGAATGAATAAATGCCGAAGCCTAATCGTTCAATATTCGTAGACTTCAGCGGAAGTCTCCCACTTTGGCGTATTCATAAGGATAAAAGCGATGAAAATTCAAAAAACAAGCATAGCTAGAGCGCTGTTTTCATTTTTTGGGTGGGGGAAGTGTCCCCCTGCGTCGCAAAGCAGAGCTTTGCGCCTACCCCCTCAGCGGGGCTCAAACGCCGCCCCGCAACGCCCCGCTTTGTTGTCGGCAATACGTAAAAACAGCTTTTTAGTCATCGTATTTTTGCTCTCATTGTTCGTGTTTTCGCCAAACTTAATGGCAGAAGAAGTCAACAACACGGCAAAGAGCGAGGGCGAGAGCGTAATACTTCCCAAACCCATGGACTTCGCCAAAAGTACGTATAAAAAACTGCTCAAATTAAACGAAGAACCTCCATCAGAAGCGCGCAATGCGGCTATCATCAAACTCTCAGACGAACTGTTTGACTACAAGAAGATCGCAGCGAACACCTTGGGCGAAAAATGGGATGCCTTAGAAGAAAGCCAACAAAACGAGCTACACAGTTTGTTTAAGCAACTCTTAGAGCTTAACTACATTGATCGAATTAGCCAAAAAAACTTTAAACAAAATTATAAAATTGATTGGGATAAAGCTACAAAAAACAAAAACACCGCTATCGTAACGTGTTTTATACAACAAAAGGATGTCGAAACTGAATTAGATTTCCACCTCTATGCCAGCGATAAGCTATGGAAACTCAACAATATCCACATTGATGGTGTGAGCCTTACCAACACGTATTGGAAAAAGTACGGCAAGCACTACGATGAAAAAGGCTACGACGGGCTAGTCAAAGAGATGAAAGCGCAAATTGAAAAGCTAGAGAAAGCTAAAACAAAAAAATAAGAAGAACTGAGAGCTTTGCACGGGGGGAAACCCTTTTCTTTGTGCCAAAGAAAAGATGTTTCCCCCCCTACCCCGCTCCCCTTCAATCGCGACATGGATGTCAGCGATTGGTCGCGGCTGAGGCTGCGCGCGAAGCGGCCACAGCCTGGACGGCTGTGGCACTAAGAAAGCACTCTTTTAAGCGCTTTTCAAATAAAATGCCATTCTAACTTCACCTTACCTTATTTTATTAGCATTTTAGCTTATATTTCTCTACAAAATGTCTCATTTTGTTTAAAACTGTGTCGGATTTGTAAAATTAAATTCACTATTTCTAGCCGTGCAAAGGTCTCGAACTTTGTATGGGGGGAACATCTTTGCCCCCCTCTTGCTAGCAAGTTTGCGCGTCTTCGTTGGCTGCGCCACTTGTCGCGCTCCAGACATCTAGGCCGCTCCTTTGTCGCATTCTTTGCTTCCTAGTATTCGCATCAAACTTGCCAGCAAAAAAACTTCTGCTTACTGACTGAGCTCAAACTTGCCAACACTGCTTTGCCTTCCCATCTAAATATTGCTCTCATTTTGCTTAAGAATTGCGTCATTTTATGAAATTAAATTCGTTATTGGATTCATGCAAATCTCGAAAAGTATTATTCGGTGATTCCAGTAGTGCACCGAATGATAAACGAACCATCCCCAGCTCATTAGTGTTTTTGCGTTTAGGAAGCTCTCATTTACTGGTGAGACTCAGGCTCTAAGCCTCGCTGCGGAAGCTCGGATTCATTGGGGATACCGCTCCAAAGCTCGTCTAAGGGCTAACGCTCTTAGACTCCTCTTTTCTGTAGGGTATTGATTTTATTGAATTTATTTTTAAAACACGCCTGACTTTCGTTATTTTAATCAAAGGCAGCTTTGAAACCTAAGCCGACGCATTTTGCATGAATCAGAAACTCCTTAGCGCTCTATCTCTTAGCGTCATCAAAAAAGAGAGAAAACATTTTGAATTTCTCTCTTTTTTGCGCGTTTACTCTAATTCTGCCTAATTTTTTTTGAAAACGACAAAGTTGAATAGCAAAATTATTTTTTTTCATGAGCTTCAAAATATAAGAAACAATCAGTTTATTGCGTTTTCTTCTAATTTTATTGATTCCATAATTTTTTATTCATTTAATGCAGATCTTCGATAAAACTGCCTTATTTAACAGTATTTATGAAAATAGCTGCAAATTTATTTAATTTTATGCGATTTATTTGAATTTTCTCCTAAATTCAATTAAAAATTATTTTCTAGCTACTTGCCAAAAGTTCGAAATGCTTATATTTGTATATTGTGCGAATCAGCGCACATTCGAGAGTAACTTCGCTCTTAAAAACTATTAGGGAGATAAAATGGATTCTGTTGATAAGAAAATTTTGACCGAGCTTCAAAAAGATGGACGAATCAGCAATGTAGAGCTAGCCAAGGTTTGTAACCTGGCTCCTTCTTCGATGCTATCTCGCGTTCGCCGCATCGAAGAGAAAGGCATCATCAAGAGTTATCGTGCGATCTTATCCCCAAAGGCTATTGGTTTAAGCATCCAGGCCTTGGTGTTGATCAATTTAGATCAACACCAGACAGACTCACTTGAAATTTTTGAAGCTAAAGTAAAAGAAATTCCCGAGGTAATGGTCGGCTACCATGTCACAGGTCGTTTTGATTATGTGCTCCACATTGTGCTTCGCGACATCGATCACCTTGCCGAGCTCGTCAAAGAGACTCTTACAAAAATCCCTGGAATGGCCAATGAAGAGACGCTGCTTATCTTCTCTTCAGTGAAGGAAGACCATGGATATTCATTAGATTTAGTTTAATTTTAGCATAACGCTTGGCGTTATTTAGCCCGCAAGCGCTTTGCCTTACGGGCTTTTTCATATTTTAGTTAAGGATAACAATGAACTACGCGCACTACCTCGAACTTGCCTGCGAAGCGGCACACCGCGCGGGTGAAAACATCAAGCGGCTCTGGAACGTAGAGCGAGAAATTTCCATTAAATCAGACGAATCTCTGCTCACTCAAATTGATACCGAAAACGAACGCTTGCTCGTGGATTACTTTCAAAAACACAGCTCAGATATCGCTTTTTTGGGCGAAGAGACAGGCGCCCACGCACTCAAAAATTCGCAAGAAGCTTATTGGTGCGTCGACCCTGTTGATGGAACTACTAACCTAGCCCATCGCTTCGACTTCGTCTGTGTCTCTATAGCACTTGTCGTCGAAGGAAGCCCCAAAGTTGGCGTGGTCTACAACCCGATGCAGAATCAACTCTTCCATGCCGCCCAAGATCTTGGGGCAAAGCTCAATAATAAGCCTATTCGCGTCTCCCAAGAGTCTGATTTTAAGCGTAGCCTCCTTGCGACGGGCTTCCCCGTTGGCCCCTTCGCCAGTGGGACGCGTATCCCCAATATGAAGAACTTCCAACGCATTTCCATGCACTGCCACTCGGTGCGACGTCCAGGCAGTGCAGCCCTTGATTTAGCCTGTGTTGCTGCGGGTTTCTTCGATGGGTTTTGGGAAATCGGTCTCAAGGCTTGGGATACCCCCGCTGGTACTGTGCTCGTACGTGAAGCGGGTGGAGTCGTTACTGGTTTTGAAGGCGATGACTACGATCTACACAATCCCTACATCATCGCTAGCAACGGCCATATACACGAAGAGCTCCAATCCTACATTAAAAAATCGGACTAGAGCTCAAACAATGCTTTGAACTTATAACTTAGCGCTTAGTAATCTCCGTGAAACGCTTCCCAACCTTCTCCCAGTCGACAAGATTCCACCACGCATCGACGTATTCAGCACGTCGATTCTGGTATTTTAAGTAATAAGCGTGTTCCCAAACGTCGCAAACCAACAAAGGAACGCTAGACCTCACCGACGCATGCTGATGGTTCTCGGCGAAGCTAATCACTAGCTGTTTCGAGTACGGATCCCATGCCAAAACACCCCAACCAGAGCCCTCTGCCCCCACTGATACTGCCGTCATCTGTGATTTAAAGGCTTCGAATGAGCCAAAATCTTTGTTAATTTGGCTAGCCAGCTTTGCAGGAACCTTGCTGTCGCGCTTGGGTCCGAGCATTGACCAATAAAGCTCATGTAAAAAAGCGCCAGAGCCATGGAAGGCAAGATCGCGGCTTAGACCCTTGATTTGAGAATAATCACCCGATTGACGCGCTGCAATGAGAGCCTTCAAAACCTTGTTCCCACCGTTTACATAGCCAGCATGATGCTTGTCGTGGTGTAAGCGTACTGTTGCCTCATCAATATAGGGTTCCAAGGCGTCGTATCCATAAGGAAGTGGCGCTAGTTTAAACTCAGCAGGAGCGGCTGTGCTCACGCACTTCTCCCCCTTACAGTCTTTTTTAGAATCTTGCGCCACTGCATGCAGCGGAAACAGCGTACATAGCAAGAAAATAAGAAAAAAGTGTTTTTTCCGCATCATTCATTCACTCCTAGTATGAACCAACACCTGCCATAAAGCAGTACAATATCATCAGTTTTTGCCCTCTTATGGTCAAGCTATTGCTAACAAAAGATGTTTTTATTTGAGAGCTTTGCACGGGGGGAAACCCTTTTCTTTGTGCCAAAGAAAAGATGTTTCCCCCCGTACCCCCTTCCCCAAAGAAAGCACTCTTTTAAGCACTTTTCGAATAAAATGT
>JBBAEA010000009.1:0-39442 GCA_041656175.1 Bradymonadales bacterium
ATTTTATTGTTTTGCTTCTCTACAAAATATCTCATTTTGTTTAAAACTGTTCCGTTTTGGAAAAAAACATTCAAATTTTTGGTTCGTGCAAAGGTCTCAAAACATCTTTTCTTTGCCATTTTGATGCGGATTCTAGGAGACAAGGAGCGAAGCGAAGGAGCATTTTATTTTGAAGGTCTTTAAGGATGAAGTCTAAGAAGAAGTTTTATTTTTCGCCTGGCCCGGTAAAATTACCAGAGCCAGTTCTTGCCCGTGCCCAGGCTGCGATAACTGGCTTTGGTGAAGGGCCTGGAATTTTAGAGCTAAGCCACCGCAGTAGTGTTTTTGAGGAGATTTTATCCAACACAGAGTCGAAGTTTCGGAAGCTTGGGGGGATTAGCGAAGATTATGCGGTTCTTTTTTTACAGGGCGGTGCAACACAGCAGTTTTGGCAGCTACCCGCGGCCTTAGCTTCTGACGCATCTATAGACGTAATCCACACTGGTTTTTGGTGTGCGGCGGCAATGCGTGATGCTAAGCCCTATACTCGCGTTCGCCTTGCTTTCGATGGGGCTAGCGATAATTATTCGCGCATACCCGAAATGAATGAAATTTCTTGCGATCCCGAAGCGCGTTATCTGTATTATTGTTCGAATAATAGTTTTTGTGGAACACAGTGGCAGACGCCACCCAAGCTTGGGCTTCCACTTGTGGGGGATTTGAGCAGCGATATATTTAGCCGTCGCCTTGATTTAGGGGGACATGCAGCAGTTTTTGCAAGTGCACAAAAAAACTTGGGTTGTGCGGGTCTATGTGTTGTGGTGATTTTACGAAGTTTTTTGCAAAAATACCAAAAACGTGATCTTCCAGCACTGCAGGACTACTTGTTGTTAGATAGGGAACGCTCTATGCTCAACACGCCGCCAATTTTTAGCATCTACGTTATGGGGCTGATGCTTGATTGGATTGAGGGACGTGGTGGTTTGTTGGCGATGGAGCGTGAGAATCGCCGTAAGGCTAGTGTGATATGGGGAGCTATTGATGAGAGTGCTGGGTTTTACCAGCACGACGCGGCTTTAGGCTCTCGTTCTATGACGAATATATGTTTTCGCTGCAAAAATTCAGACATGGATGCTTTGTTTGTCGAGGCGGCGCAGCGAAAGGGCCTGTGGTCTTTGGCGGGGCATCGCAGTCGAGGTGGGATACGGGCGAGTATTTTCAATGTCGTTTCTTTAGAAGCTTGTGAAGAATTAGCAAATTTTATGCGAGAATTTGCTAAAAGAAGCTCATTTTATCATTAAAATTTTGATTTAATAACTTTATTCTTCTTATATTTTCTTATAAACAAGACGCGAGATGTCGCACTGAGATATACATGTAATCCTTACAACTACATACATATATTCACATATATGCATGTAAACATGTTTTTTATGCGATGTTTTTATGTTTTTATCGAATATTTATTATCCACCCATGCTATAAATTTCTTGATTTTTTGAATTTACTTTGCTACAGATCCGATTGGTGGGTTTTTGGGTGTAATCATAAGTTTGATTACTATTTTTAGTCTTTTTTGGGAGATGTTATGAAGTTATTAAGTCGTTTGTTCGTTCCTGCACTTGCTTTTGCAGCACTTAGCTTTTTTGGCTGTGATGACAGTGGTAGCAAGTGTAAAACGGGTGAGAAAAAATGTGAGGGGGCGAAGATTGGGACGTGTATTAGTGGGAGTTTCGTTGTAACTGATTGTGCTGATGGGCTTACTTGTCAAAATGCCAATTGCGTTTGTGCCAATGACACAAAGAGTTGTGATGGCGATAAGCTAGTCACTTGTGAGAAGGGAAAGGCTAAAAAAACTGAAACCTGTACTGCGGGTTGCGAAAATAATGCTTGCAAAGACACGAGTACGTGCCCAAGCACTAAGGGAAACGTTGGTGATTGCTGCGTTAGAGGTGAATATACGGCTACTTGTACAAATGATGGCGCCAACGCTTTGGTTTGTATAGAAGGCAAGGTTGCAGAGTGGACTTGCCATGAAAACCAGTGTGCGACAAAAGCCGACAATCCTAAGGAAGTAGATTGTCCAAAAGTGCCTGATACTGAGTGTACGCTACCTAGCCCAGGAACGACGTCGAACACTTACGCAAATGGCGATGCTTGCCCCACAGAGCTTAGCAATGTTAAAGGTTTATGCGCTGCAGACAAGAGTAAGGGCTATTATTGCGCTAAGGATGGTGATACCAGAGTTGTTAGGGTAAAAGACTGCGCTAATAATGATTGTTCGCTCGATCCTACTGCAGGAAGCACTTGTGGACACGTGCTTTGTGGCCAAGCTACTGAGTGCCAGCAACCGCCAGTGACAGAGGCTGGTAATGTTGGCCAATGTTGTAATAGAAATAACTACAAGCAAACTTGTACCAATGGCGGTGCCAACGCCTTAGTTTGTTGGAATGACGCAGTAACTCAGTGGAATTGTAAAGATGACGCCTGTACTACTACCGCGGATCCCAATAAAGTGGATTGTCCAAATCCAGGTCCTAGCGAATGTACGCTGCCTAACCCAGGAACGACAGACTCTACCTATACTGAGGGAGAGAATTGCCCCGCAGAGCTCAACAGTGTTAAAGGCTTGTGTGCTACGGATGGAAGCAAAGGTTACTATTGTTCTGGAACTGGCACAGCGAGAGTTGTTAATGTTAAACTGTGTAGCAACAACGACTGTACACTAAATCCCAACGCAGGGCAGTACTGTGGTTACGTAGAGTGCGGTGAGCCGGGAACGGATGAATGCACGCAGCCACCCGTAACAGAAGGTGGAGAGATTGGACAGTGTTGCGATCAAAGCACTTACGAACCAAGTGGATGTGTCGAGAATAAAGGCACGCGATGCTCAAGTAAAGGCAAGGTTGCCGAGTGGACTTGTAATGCCGACGAGACTTGTTCATACGATGCAAGCAAAAAATGGTATGAATGTGTAAAAAACTAATATAGCCTTAGAGCTTTAAAAAAACCGCCCTTTGGGGCGGTTTTTTTATTTCTTCTTGCCTAAAGTGTGGATGAAAAGCCGAAAACTAAATTTATTAGTCTAGAAACTTGATTCATGGCAAATATTCTTCTATTATTTTGCTAAGGGCATTTATGCTGTAGTAGGTGCCTCGTTTTACGATACTGGCGTTGCGACGCAAGAGGAGAAGATGATGAAGTCATTTCGTAGAGTGTTTTTATCGGCGTTTGCTGTTGCTGCATTACTAGCCATGGGCTGTGATGATGGAGATGGCAAGAAATGTACTGACGGTGAGAAACAGTGTAAGAGTGCTTCGGTTGCGCAGCTTTGCGTTAATGGTAAATGGGAAGATAACGATTGTGGTGATGGCTCAGGTTGTGACGCTACAAGCAAAACTTGCGAGCCTATCGTAGCAAATTGTGAAAATGATAGCGTTAGCTGCGCTAATGGCGTTTTGACTACATGCGTTAAAGGTTCCAAACCTGTAACAGAAAATTGCGATCATGGCTGTAATGAAACGAATGATGCTTGCAATGCGGCTTCAACAAAATGCAGTGAAGCTTATACTAAATGCGAGAATGGCAAGCTGACGACATGTGTTGAGGGTGAAGATCCCGACGTCGAGAATTGTGCATCAGGCGAGTGTGAAGATGAGAGTAGCTGCAAAGCAGTTGAAAAGTGCAGCGAAGATTATACTAAATGCGAGAATGGCAAGCTGACGACATGTGTTGAGGGTGAAGATCCCGACGTCGAGAATTGTGCATCAGGCGAGTGCGAAGATGCGAGCAGCTGCAAGGCAGTTGTAGTAGAAAAGTGCACTGAAGCTTACTCAAGGTGCGCGGATGGCGTATTAAAGGTGTGTGTAGAGGGTCAAGATGAGACAAGAACACCCTGTGCGGATGGTTGCAATGAAGCTAATGATGGGTGTGCAGAGGGCGGCAGCGAAGAAGACGTTTGCACAAAAACTCGCCTTCCCCAAGATGCAGTAGTTGAAGATGCATGCGATCCTAATAAAGATACTCATGCTGGTAACTGCAGTGCCGATAAGAGCAAGTGGTTCTCTTGCAACAATCAAGGTAAAATCACCGTAAGACATTGCTTCAACGACTGTACTACTGGCCAAGATGATCCTGACAATGATAATGACGACGGTGGCTGTGGCTTCACGAAATGCACCTCGACTTATGAGAGCACCCCAACAGAAAATGCATGCGCAAACGCAAATGAAAATGCATGTAATGAAGATAAAAAAGGTGGAAAATACTGTACAAGTGGAAAATTTACTGAGGTTACCTGTAAAGCAGGCTTTAGCTGTGTAATGGATGGTACCTTTGTTAACTGTGAAAAATCCGCTGACTAAGTCCGAGTTCTAGATCTGTCATACCAAAACCGCCCTCTTTGGGCGGTTTTTTCGATCAGAGTACTTTAGATGCTCTGATTCATGTAAAAGCAATCGAAAAACGGCTAGAGTAAAGTGTGGAAAGCTATTTTGGCTTATTTGGACTCAGTCAAAGAATAATAAGGCTTTTCTTAGCAACTTTGATGCGGATTCTCTGGGCGAGGCCCACGGGGTTTGGGGCGGTAGCCCCATTAAGCGGAGTATCCTTAACAAGTGGCGCTTGATTTAGAAGCGAAATTTTACTATATTAGCATGCAAGGTGCTCTGCATTTTTGAGTGCTTTAGCCTCTATTTTGGCGCTAGGAGCCGCAAACAAGGAGTTGGGTATGAAGTCGTTTCGTCTGGTATACATAGCAAGTTTTGTTGTTGCTGCATTTTTGGCGCTGGGCTGCGATGATGCAAAGGGTCCTTGTGAAAACGATACCATACGTTGCAAGAATGAGACTGTGCTAGAGCAGTGTGTAGAGGGCGGATGGAAGGTAAAAACGGAATGTGTTGATGGCTATATTTGTCGTGTTGAAGAGGAAGGGTGCATAGATGCGAGCACTTTGTGTACAGAAACGAAAAAGACTTGTAGTGAAGGGCAGCTGACGGTTTGTATAGCAGGCGAGTCTGCGGTTGTTGAGGATTGCCCGCTTCGTTGCAATGATGCAAAAGACGACTGCTCGCCGGCCGTTTGTGAAGAAGATCAAGCACGGTGCAATGTGGATTTTACAGCGGTTGAACATTGCGTGGATGGCGCTTGGAAAAGCACGAAATGCGGGGATGAGCAGATTTGTAAGCCAGATAGTCATAAGTGCGAGCTTGTTAAACTGACCTGCGATGAGGATAAAACCACTTGCGATGACGGCAAATTAACGAAATGTGTTAAAGATGAAATGCCTGAAACGAGTGCATGCCCGATTGGGCTTTGTGAAGACGTAAATAAATGTAAGGTGCCAGTCTGCGGAGCCGAGGAGTCGAGTTCTTGTATTAATGCTTATGCTGTAAGTTGCGCGGGAGGAGGAGAAGTCACGAAGCCCACTATTACACCCTGCACTATTCCGGCATGTAATAAAGAACTTACTGCTTGTGTGAACGATGACTGTATAGGCACATTTTGTAGCGAGGGTCGATTAGTAAATTGTGGCGATGCCGACGATGAGAACAGAACCATTACAGTGGAGCCATGTGTAGAAGGTTGTAAAGAAGATGGGTCGGGCTGTATAGTTTGCACAGATACTGATCTGGAAAATCCCATCTGCAAAGATGGCAAATTAAGAACTTGCGCTGTAGTTGATGTTGAAGCCAATTTTAGAGATTGTGAAGAAGGCTGCAATTCAGCGGGGAACGCTTGCAAAGAAGACGAAAGGTGCAAGGATAACGCTACTACGTGTGGAAAAGATGGCAATTTGTCTATTTGCACACTGGGAGAATATCCTGAAGCAAAACCCTGCCCACAAGGTTGTGATATGGAGCAAAATGCATGCAAACTCTGTGAAGAAGCAAGCGTTGAATGCAGTGATGGTGTTTTGACTGAATGTGTTATTGGGCAAATTCAAGAAAGCAGAAAATGCGTTGATGGTTGCAGGCCTGTTAGTGACGAAGAACCTGATGCTGTTGCTGGGTGCCAAGTATGTAGTGAAGACGCAAGCACATGCAGTACAACAGACGATGGAAAGGGAACACTGAAAACTTGTGTTGAGGGCAAGGAAGCCGTTCTTTCGGAGTGCCCGAGTGGCTGTAATGAAGAAAAAAACGCGTGCAAGCAAATCTGTAAGAAAGATCGCATTGCTGCCGAATTACAAGTAAACGACAGCTGTCATTATGGCGATGCAGGGAGGTGTAGTGAAGACAAGAGCAAGTGGTTGTATTGTGCTAGCAACTCAAAGGTCGCAGTGATAAATTGTAATAAAGACTGCGAAACCGAAATTGACGAAGCTGGAACAGATGGCGGATGCAGTTATAAAACATGTACCAAGACCTACACTGAAGAAAAAATCGGGCACTGTGATAATACACCCAACCAATGCGACGACAATAAGAAGGGCGGACAGCATTGTACTGGCAATAACCTTTACAAAATAACTTGTATTGAAGGCTTTAAATGCCATAAAATGGGCGACTATATCGCTTGCGAACTAGATAGCTAGAGTTAATGTGCTCGCCGTTTTTATGACTAACTTCGAGATTTACTGCGTAGTTATTCCCTATCCAAAATATAGTCGTAAACTTGTTTAGGGCGTAGCTTAAAGGCCTTAACCACGAGATCGCGGATGTCTCGATCTGAGATTTTTCCGCGCAGCTCGTCAATAACACAGATCGCCTCTGTCGGTAGTTCTTCTTGCTTGGCAGCGTTTGCGGGGGCAAGTATGAGGCAAACTTCACCTTTAACTTCGCGATTCTTAAGTTCGTTGTGTAGCTCAATGGCGCTGCATCGGCGTATTTCCTCAAACTTTTTACTGATTTCGCGCGCCATGCAAAGCTCCCAGTCCTCCCCTAGTATTTGGACAATGAGTTGAACTACGCCGCGCAAGCGGCGCGGGGATTCGTAGGCAACAAGGAGCTCTTGTGCGGTTTTGTGTGCTTGGAATATTTCGCACTGCTCTTTGCTTTGTCGCGGCAAAAAACCAATAAACTTAAAGCGTTCGTGCATGATACCGCAGGCCGAAATAGCGCTGATAAGGGCACAAGGCCCAGGTATGGGTACAACGGGGATTTTAGCGTCGTGGCAAGCGCTCACTATACGCATGCCAGGATCGCAGATACCGGGGGTTCCCGCATCACTGATGAGCGCCGCGTTTTGGCCTTCATGTAGTTTGGGAAGGATTTGCTCTATGCGTGCGGCCTCGTTATGCGCGAAGTAGCTGATAAGTTTTTTTTTAATATTTAGCGCGTCAAGCAGAATGCTACTGTGCCTGGTGTCTTCGCAAAGGATGAAGTCGACACTTTCTAGCACTTGAATTGCGCGTTTTGAGATGTCTGTAAGATTTCCGATGGGTCCAGCAACGATGTAGAGCATTGGCTAGGCTTCTTTGGCTTGACGTGGCGCAGCTTTCGCTGTCTGAGGGGCAAGAATTTGAAGGGGGGCGTAGCGGGGGGGATCCCCCCGCTTAGGGGGTAGCAAGAGACCCCGCGTGTGAAGTTGCAAAAGCTGCATCATTTGCACTGGCTTGGCCATGGCCAAGACGGTGCAAATGATTTGCTAGCTTTTAGCGACTGAACACGTGAGGCTCTTGCGTAGGGGGCACTAGCCCCCAACAGATAATGAAGCTCCAAGAAGCAAAACAGCGCCGTGCTTTAAGAAGTGAAAAGGCGCGGATCTGGTGAGTGCGCGCCTATTTTGCACTGTTTATTCGATGGCAACGCCGAGTCTTTGTCGCAACTCGAAGTATGCGTCGCTCATGGCGAAGGTGATGAGATCTTCTTCGCGTTCGGCGTTGGTGAGCTTGGAGATGGGGGCGACATCGTTTCGGATGTTTCGCAGAGCCGTGGCGAGGTCTCCACAGAGAAGGAGGGCAACGCGGTTAGCGGTATAATCGACAGCTTTTAACCAGTGTGAGGTGTTGATGTCGAATTTTCCACGCATAATAGGCGTTACTTGCTTCTGAAGTTCATCGCGGATAAGTCGCGGCATCTTCGCGATGGCCGTGCGAATGCGCTCAGAGTTCTCATCAAGCTGCTGTTTGCCTTGCTGCGGCGTGAAAGCCGCGATAACGGCGAGCATCATGACGCGGAGGTTCTCGGAAGGTAGGCGTATGCCCGCCATGTAGTGCTCAGGTTTAATGAGGGTAAGCTGGCGCGCGATGATGTATCCGAGGTCTCGCTGCGAGCGCCCACTGACCATATCGTCGCCGATAATCAGCGAGTCGGTGTCGAGGTTAGCGTTGATCATGCCCAAGGAACGGCCTTCGGCTCGATAAACGGTAGGCGTTGGGCTGACGTTAATGACATCGATCATGTGACTGAAAACCTTCCAGAAAAGGATATTGTTGTCGAAGTCGAAGCGGTCGCGCTTGGACATGGACCAGTCACGTTTGAGATTGACGCAAAAGACGTCGCGGGCATGGTTTTGTAGGATAGCGAAGATATTGGAGATGTAGAGGTTTTGTCCTGGGTGTCGAATGAGCTCCCAAGTTTCGGGAACAATGCGTCCATCCCCAATCACTAAGCCGTCTCCGAGGTAGCGGTCGTTGAATTCGAGTTCATCGTCCTTTGCAAAACCCTTGTAGGTCGTGATATTTGTGATGCACCATGCGCGGTCGTACTGTTTGGTATTGTAGTAGAGATAGAACAAACCACGGTAGAATTTGACTTGTTTTTCGCGATTTAGCGACTCTCCGCCCAATGAGAGCAGTGTTCGCAGCTCTTGGATGGCATCTTCTTCACGGTTTGGCATTCTCATGTACAGGTCGGCCAAGATTTCGTGAATGTCGGCGTCGCTGGGTTTTAAGCTGCTAGCCATCTTGAAAGAGGAGACCGCGTTATCCCATTGTTCAAGGCGCGTTCGATAGGTTTCACCGAGAGCGTACCAGAGTTGGAACTCGGTATCCTTGAGATTGGGGCTGTCCGCTGCGCGTACGCGCTGTATCATTTTGCGGTAGTTCGTCTCAAGTTTGTTCCAATCCTTTGCCGCCGTTAAAATGCGGTCGATGGCTTCGAATGCCTTGAGCTCGTTCACGTTGTTGTCGAGGGTCTTGTTGAAGTACTCTAGCGCCCTATCATCGTCTTCGAGTTCATCGCGGTATATAACGGCGATGGTGTATTGGAATCGTGCGATGGTTTCGGGGTTTGTCTCGATATCGCAAATCCGCTCTGTTACTTGGATCGCGCTCTCCCACTGTTTCTCTTCGCTGTAGATTCGCAGTAGGTTGGCGAGTACCAACATGGAGTTGGGATCGATTTGTAGAGCGGTGTGGTAGGTTTCGACGAGTAGCGGGAGATTATTGAGGTGAGCCTGAATAATATCCGCATTTTTGATGATTTCAACGAATTTTACAGCGTTATCTCGTTCTCTGTCGATTCGAATATTTCGGTAATAGAGTAAAGATTCCCAATTTTCGGCTTCTTCGCAGACCTCAATGATGAGGTCAAGCGACTCGCTGTGATCGGGATTAGCTTCGAGTATTCGTTCTAGGAGTTGCCTTGAGAGGTTGAGATCAGCGGTTTCTTTTTTGATGATGGCTGAGTCGTAGTAAACTTGAATGATCTGTTCCTGGCTAAGTGCTTCGGGGAAGCGCTCAAGCGCGGTTTGGAACATATTGTATGCTCGATCGTAGTCTTTCTCTCTCATGAGCTGCTGCCCCATACCAAGGATGGTAGGTGGGTAGTTTTGATTCAGCTCGTAGGAGTTCCTAAAGAACTCGAGTGCTTTTTCATCTTGAGCTAGTTGCTGACAGCAGTAACCGGCCTTGTAGTTATAGAGATAGAGTTCTTCGTTACTCTCGATGAGCGCTGTATTCTGAATGACGATTTCAAAGAGTAGCAATGAGCGAGCCCATGATTTTTCGACCAAGCACTTCTCCGCAAGCGGGAGAGCTGCACGGACGTAGTTGGGCATCATCAAGAGTGCTTCTTCGTAGTATACGTATGCATTAACGGGATCATCTAGCTTGTTAAAGGAGATGTCTCCGAGGTCGCAGTACAGTTTAGCCTTATCGTCGAGTTCACGTGTGCACTCGATTTTTTGCTTAATGATAAGCACCGCGCTAGTCCAATCTTCTCGCTCTTCGTAGATTTCTTTCAGCGCGTCGATGGCGTTCATGTAGCTGGGATCGACGTCAAGCGCAATACGGAATCGCTCTTCAGCCGTGACGTCGTCTTCCATCTTCTGTTTGTAGATCTGCCCGATGCGGTACTGTACATCGATTGCTTGAGCGGGGTCATGGCTTAGGTTTGCGATGACGCGATTGAGGATCTCAATGGTGGAGATGTAGTCATGAGACGCTTCATACAGATCCGCCAAAGCGTAGAGCGCGGGAACGTCGTCAGGTTTAATCGCTAGTAGCGATTGGAACGATTCGACAGCGCTATATTCGTCTTTTTGCTTATCTCGGTAAGTCTCGCCAAGTTTTCGGTACAGTTCAACGTGTTCGTTGGCGTCGGTCAAGACGCTGATGTGGATGTTAATGATCTCGATCAGATCGTTGTACTGTTGGGTCAACTCGTACAAGCGCTCTAGCTGCTCAATCGCAGGGCAGTTGGATGGGTCTATTAAGAGGATCTGGCGCATGCTGGAGATGGCGTTCTCCATGTCGTCGCAGTGCAGTTCATAGACCTGCGACATTTTGGCATAGATCTGGATCTGCTCCTCTCCGGTGACGAAAGCGGCGAGTTGGAGGTCATAAATTTTGAGCAACTCCTCCCACCTCTGTAGCATGTTCATCAAGCGTTCGAGCGCGAGCAAAGCGTTTGCATGGGTATCATCGCTGTCGATGATTATTTGGTAGGACTCAACGGCTTTTTGCGGGTCGTTGAGCATGTTCTCCCAAGTGACCGCGATTTGGTAACGCAGCGTAATTGCTTCTTGTGGGTCGTCGATAACTTTGCACTGTTTTTCTAGGATGTCTACTAGCTTTGACCACATCTGAGATTGCTCAAAGATGCGAGCTAGCTCTTTCATCACGTCAACTCTTTGGTTATCGAGTTTATAAGCGTGTTCGTAGGCTTCGATAGCTTGCTCATGGTTTGCGTACTTCGTCTCGTAGACGTCCGCTAGCTCTTTGAAGAGATCCACGCGCTCATCGGTTTTAGTCGTAAGCTCAATACGATGTAGCAGGTTTTTGACCAACTCCTCCCAGTTGCCCAAGCGTTTAAAGATCTCGGTCAAAGAGGCTAAGGCGTTGACGTTATTGGGATCTTGGCTCAAGACGAATTGGAAGTGGTACCAAGACTGTTCGTTGTTATTGAGGTGGTGGAAGTACCATCGAGCGACGCGGTTGTGCAGCTCAAAGGACTCGGTGGGAACCGCCGTAGCTTGGATAAGCCCTTCGTAGATCGCGATGATATCTGGCCATGAAGCTGTGGCTTCGGCTAGGCGTTCTATTTCTTTGGAAAGCGTAGGATCGCTCCAGTTGTTATCTAGAGCCGATTGAAGAACTACGAAGGCCATCTCCGTATTCTCCATCTTTTCTTCCGCTACTTTGGAGGCTTTCAGTAAGAGTTCAAGACGTTTTTTCTGCTCTCCTACAACTTCGGAGCGCTCCACGTATGCGCCCAAAAGCTCTTGCCACTTTTCATGGTTTGTGTAGAGCTCTTCAAGCACAGTAAACGCTTCGTCTCTAGCGGGATCTAGCTCAAGTATACGCATGTACGCTTGTGCAGCGCGGTCGACATCTCCCACGTTGAGTTCCCAAACCTCGGCGATTTGGCGCTGTAGTTTAATCTTCTCTTCGACATCCCCTACGACGTCGCAGCGCGCATTAAGCGTCTTAACGACATCTTCCCAGCGCTGCTCTGACTCGTAAAGTCGTTCTAGCTCGCTGAGTGCATCGAGATGCGTGGGTTCTAGCTGTAGAACGTACAACCAAGTGTCGATAGCTTCATCGGTGCGTCCGAGGTCATCGGCCAAAACCTGTGCCATCTGAATGGAGGCTTGCATCTGTTCATCAAGCTGAAGCTGTCCAGTGGACAAGATTTTACGCAGTGTTAGCGCCAAGTCTTCTTTGTCCCCAAGCTCTTCGTCAATAGCTTGGATCGCTCGCAGCGTCTCTAGATCTTGCGCTTGCACTTCGTGTGCGTTTCGCCAGTAATCGAGCGCTCTCTCGATATCTTCGAGTTGTTCTGTCCAAAGTCGACCTAGCTTTTTATAGGTTTCAAGCTTCGACACGTCGTCTTCGCACAGAGGAACTTGTCGCTCAATGACGTCGGCGGCATCGGCCCAGCGCTGTGCGTTTACAAAAAGCAGCTCCAAATTCTGCAGCGCGTATAGGCTATCACCTTGGGCGTCTAGAACTTGATACCAGAGATCCACCGCGTCATTTGGCCTATCGAGTACTTCGCTAGCTAAACCAGCCATCTGCCCCCACAGAGTGACGCGAGTCTCGGTGTCATCGACGACAGACGATTGTTGTTCAAAGACTTCGTAAAGCGCTTCCCAATTCTGGGCACCGTGGTGGATGTGCTCTAGCGCTGTTAGTGCCCCCATATAACTCGGGTCTATGCTGAGAACTTCTTGATACGTCTCAATAGCAGATTCTTTATTGTCTAGCATCTCAGAGAGGACGGTACCCAAACGCATCATAAGTTCTATGCGCTCATCGTCGCTTGAAACGCAGACGAGTTCGCGGCGAATAATCGGCTCTAAATCGCTCCAGCGCTGTGTAGAAGTATAGATCCTGTCAAGAGCTTGTAGCGACTCAAGGTTCTCTTCATCGAAATTGAGTACTCCAATATAGCAACGCTCGGCGTTGGCGAAGTCTTCTAGCTTCGCGTCGTATGCGCGTGCCTTTCGCAACATGAGATCTTGTTTCACATGATCGTCATCGGAGGCTTCTATGGCGTTTTTGAAGTATACCACGGAGCTAGACCAATCTTGGAGAACCTCGCTGAGCTCATCAATTTTACTCAAGCTGAGATCATCACCAGGGCGCTCAACGAGTGCTCGGCCGTAGATCTGCTGTGCTTCTTCGATCGCGTGTAGTTGCTGGAGATAGACATCGGCTATTTCGATGAGCTTGTCGTAGCGATCGTTTTCATCCTCTAATCTATCGACGAGTTGTAGATCAAAGCTAATTAAGGCTTCCCAGTCCTCGGTAGAACGATAGAATGGCTCCAAGATATCGGCAATCGCCAAACTACCCTTGTTCGCTGTGAACATGCGAAGTAGCGACTCGATGGCCTCGGGCTGACCTGGGGAGAGCATGAGCATCTCGTTGTAGCAGGAGATGGCTTCCTCATCGTTCTCTAGACAAGTTTCGTGGACAGCACCAAGACGATAGTAGCACGCAAGACGCTCTTCATCGTTTTGAGCTAGGTCGATTTCGACACGTAAAAGTTCTGCGAGCTCAGTCCACTGTTGCTGAACCTCGTACAAGCGGTCAAGTGCTTTTATCGCATTGAGTTCACTCGGGTCGAAATCAAGGACTCGCTGTAGCATAGCGATGGCTTGCTCTGGGTTTTGGAGTTCTTCTTCGTAGATACGTGCCATGCGGCTAGCCACGATAACCCCAAGACTTGGGTCGCTCGAAATTTCAAGCAACAAGTCGTTGAGTTGCTCGACGAGTTTTTGCCAAAAACCGCAACTTTCGGCTAGGCGCTCCACCGTATTCCACAGCTCTTCGCGTGCGGGGTCTTTGCACAGCGCACGATACCACGCGTTGTACGCGCTCGGTGCATCTTCGAGTAAGTCCTCCTCTATCGTACCAATAGCGCCAAGTAAGCGAATAAGATCCTCGACATCATCGGAGTTTTCTACGAGTACTTCATAAACCGCGACGAGTTCTTTCCAACGCTCTAGCGCCTTGTATATCGGTTCCAGCACATGTGCGGCCTGCACCGCATTATCGCCGCCGATGCTGATGATCTTTTCGAGAGCTGCGATGGCATCTTCGTGTATGGGTTCTAAGTCTAGTACCGATTGGTAGATCTCTACCGCTCTGGCCAGATCATCCATATTGACATGCCAACACTGCGCTTGGCGGAAACGGTACACGACCTTATCAGCGTCTGCGACACTAACCGCTTCTCGTCTCTCCAAAATATCGATAAGATTCGCCCAATCCTCGCCGTCGCTGTACAAGCGATCCAAGCTCTCAAGGGCTATTTCGTTCTCGGGGTCAATACTGAGTACTTGTTGGTAACTTTCGATGGCACCAACCTTGTCTTGCTCTTTTTCCTCTTGAAGAGCACCGACCTGGTGGTACAACGCCGTACGCTCCTCATCGCTTTGAGCGTTATCTATTTTGGCGTTAAGCACTTCAAGGAGCTGACTCCACTGTTCTTGGTCTGTGTATAGCCGCTCTAGGCTATCTAGCGCTGTAGGCTCTCCCGCTTCATCAGCCAAGATCTCGCGGTGTATAGCGATAGCCGCTTCGACGTCTTCTAGTACTTCTTCTTGCAGTACCGCAGCTTGGAAGAGCAAGTTTTTGCGCTCACTGGCATCGATGCTTAACTCCGCCTTAGACATGAGGTTCTTAGCTAAGGGTTCCCACGCAGATTGTTCGCGGTACAGGCCCTCAAGAGCGTTGAGCACTTCGATATCCTCTGGATCGTTATCGCGTACGCGCTCATAGCTAGCGGTGGCGCCAGCGAGGTCATCAAGTCGCTCGCGGTACACTTCGGCTGCCATGCACTGGATGTTCTTAGCGGCTTGCGCATCATCGGATTCTTCACTGGCCGCTTCCATAACGCCAACGAGTTCTTGCCATTTGTCTAGAACATCGGCGTAGTTAAAGAGGTTCTGGATGGTATCTTGGCTTCTGAGATCCTCCTTGAGACTGCGCGAATACGCGTCAAACGCTTTTTCGTGGTCATGACCCTGCGTCTCGTACAACTTCGCTATTTCGTGTAACAAGTCGCGGCGCCTAAACGGATCATCTACCACACGGAGTAACTGCTCGTTAGCCCAAGCGCGTTTTTCCCAAGCGTTTTGCTGGTCATAGATGGGGAGCAAGATCTCGGAGACTTGTTCGGTCGTAATACCTTCGGATTTCTCCAGCATCACCTCTAAACCAGAGATCGCGAGCTGGTTGGATGGATCTTGCAACAAGACATCACTAAAGATGTCGATGGCTCGATCGGTGGCACCGAGCTTCTCACTTAAGATTGAGGCGAGTTGACAGCGCACCGTTTCGCGTTCAACAAGATCATCTTCTTCACTCAGGAGCTCTAGTTTGCGTTCACAGTTCGCCGCGGCTTCATCCCACATTTCGCAGGCCGCGTAAAGGCGATCTAGAGCATGCATAGCCCCAATGTTTTCGGGGTGCTTGTCTAGGATTTCTAGGTATATCTCGATGGCTTCTTCATTCTGGTTTAAGAAGTTTTCGCGAATTGAGGCCATCTGCATTTGGTTGGAGAGCAAGCTCTCATCGTCCTCGCTTAAGAGAGCTTTTGCCTTGAGTACCGCAATAACGTCTTCCCAAGAATCCAAACGTGTAAAGCTATCCTCTAGTGTAGCGAGTACGTCATGCTGGCTTGAGCCCTTTTGAAGGGCACGTCGCGCGAACTGAATGGCTTTCTCATTGTCATCTAACTTTTCTTCCCAAACCGATGAAATGAACAAATTATACTGCGTGGATAGCTCGTCGTCCTCTGTAATATCGCGCTCAACATTCTCAAATATTTCTGTTACACGCGTCCAATCCTCGCTCATTTCAGCCATTTGCTTGAGCTCAGCTTGCAAAATCTGGCTCGCGGGATTTAGGCTTAGTGCTCTTTCGTAGTTCACGTACGCGCTCTCGTTATCCGAGAGAAACTCACGCTGGATCCTAGCGCCATGCAGTAAATAACTGATCTTATCGCGCGCGTCGCTAGCGCTATCGGCTTGTAGTGCGCACATCTTAGCCAAGGGCTCAAACTCTTCTTGGCTCGCGTAAACTTTCGAGAGACTGCGCGCCACATCGCCTTGACGAATACCCTCTTCAAGCATGGATTCTAGGGCTTCTTTCGCATGCGTATTGCCTAGGTCTGTACACAGAATGTTGGCGTAACTCCTAACAGCGAGGTCGTACTCCGAGAGTCGCTCCCGGCAAACATCGCCAAGCTCCGACCAAAGTGAAACAGCGAGTTCTTCGTCAAGATCGCCTACTTGGCGCTCGATCCATACAACGCTATCCTCCTCACGCTTTAGCAAGGCACCATAAACGATACCAATCAAACCCTCCTCATCCACCTCGCCTTCGCTGCGAACTTCCGTAAACGCTGTGTCGGCGCCGATAAGTTGTAAGCGACTTTGCAACACGCGCGCTAGCTCTTCGTAGGCATCCTGCTCTGCGTAGAGCCTGTGTAATTCGGTGTACGCGCGCATGTCTTCAGGCAAGAGCTCGCAGACACGCTCGTAATTCTCGATGGCGTGTAGCTTATCACTTAGGTGTTGCTCATGAATCCTAGCACCACTCAACAAAGTCTCCGCAACATCTTCAGGCGTCTTGGCCAGTGCCATGCGTTTCTCGTTGATGGCTAAAAGCTCGTTGAAGCGCCCTTCCTTCTCAAGGATGAGCTCCAAAGCGCCCAAAGCTCTGATGTTCTCTGGCTCTTGCGCTAGGATATCCTCGAAAATCTTCTGCGCCTCGTCTGCGCGATCTAGGTGCTCCAACAACATGCGACCGCTGCGGAACTTGAGTTCTCGCTCGACGCGCTCATCGCTAACTTGCTCAAGATGTGACGTGTACAGATCTACTACGGCTTGAGCTTTCGTCACGGCAGCGCCAACGCGCTCCAAGCCATCATAGGCTGGCTCAAAGAGTGCGTCTTCCTTCACAGCGGTGTGGTACCAGTGGTAGGCGCGCTCTTTATCGTCAAGCTTCGATTCACAAAGCTTTGCCAAGCGAAGCGCATATGCGCTACGCGCTTCTTGCTCCTCTGAAGATGCATGTAGAATTTCAAGCATTTTGGCGAGTTTTTCGTAATCTTTGCAACGTTCGTAGTGCGCCAACAGCGCGAGTGCTGCGTCGGCGTCCTGCGCATCAAGCTCCAAAATTCGCTCTAAACTCGACATCGCCTTATCGCTGTCATTCAGCGAGTCTTCGTATACAGTAGATGCGCGTAGTAGCACCGCTTTGATGTCAACGGGTTCCTTAAAGCTGCGCGACAACGATTCCAAGAGTTTAACCAACTCCGCATCTTGTTCTTTTTCTTTGTAGTACTCCTCCAGCGCATCCCAGTCGCGCTCCTCGATGAGGAGTTTACGCAAATTATCTATACCCTTGGGGAAGTTTGGATCAATTTCTAGCACCTTACGCCACGCGCTGATGGCGGCGCGGTTATCGCCTATTCTATCACTACAGAGCGTACCGAGCTTTTGCCAAAGAATGAAACGCTCATCGGAGCTTTCCTCAAGCGCTGCTTTGCGTTCGTAAATATTGGATAGCTCACTCCAACGCTTTTCACTCTCGTATAAGCCTTCCAAGGCGTTGAGCGCCTCGACATCCTCGGGCGCGCGCTCAAGAACTTCAACCCAAATACCAATGGCTGCGTCGTTTTTGCGAAGCTTCGTCTTGGCAATATCGGCCATCAATTTTAACAGCTCGATCTGCTCCGACTCGCTCGCCATTAAACTGAGCTCTTTCCAGTGTACATCAATGAGCTTCTCCCAATCGCGGCGCTCATTATACAACACTTTAAGCTGCTCGATCGACTCCACATGCTGGGGGTCAATCTGCAAGACTTGCTCAAAAAATCCAATGGCATCAACCTTACGTGATAGCTTCTCTAAATAGATGTTCGCGACACGTAAATACAAGTTTACCTGACGCTGTCCCTTAGCAGCCTCCGCTTGGCCAACCAAAAGTTTGACCAAATCCGGCCAACGGCGCATTCTTTCGTAAATTTCAACGAGTTCCTCAAGCGCCGCATCGTTCTCGGGATCCACCTCAAGCAAAGCCGCATAAGTCCTGACGACCATGACGTCTTGCTTGGTATAGTTGGAGTAAACGTTGATCATCTCCTCGTAAACTTCGACCTTCTCCGCCTTTTTATCCAAGCTATCGACGATGTCTTTTGAGAGTGCATCAACATAAGCGTTCCACTTCTCTTGGTCACGGCTAATGAGTGCAAGCTGCCACTTCAAATCCAAGTTATCAGGCTGCTTTCTGCTTGTGCGACGTAGAATTTCTGCTGCCCTATCTTGCGAGCCCGCGCTCAAGGCACAGTCAACAATCCAGTGCGCAAGCTCCGCTTCATAGGCTTCCGCTTCAAAACCTGCACCCTTCAAATACTCCCCTAACGCGACTTCAACCTTACGCCAGTTTCCCGTCGCAACGATCTCTAAAGCCTCTGCAATCGCCGCCGAGCGCCCATCACTAAAGTTCGCTAAACGCTCCTTGCCAGCTTCCAGGGCGCCGCTACGCAAACAATCAACCCACGCCCAAGCCTCCGAAATCGCCGCCTGCGCCGCATCATCAGCACTCTGTAGCGCTATCTCATGCGCACGCGAAACCTGCTCCCAAGCCTCTGCTTTACTCGTCACCTTGCGGCTAGCCGCCACAAACAACTCGCGCGCAAGCTCCCCATGCATCGACAAAGCGCGCCCCCATAGCTCTGCCATCATAATGTCGGCGGGGCGATGAAAATCAGCCGTGCGTATCGCTTGAACTAACCATTCCAGAGCCTCCGCACCACTTGAATTTTCGGCCTCCTGCATAAAGCCTGTAATCCGATCCTCCCAAGCAAGATCCCAAACCGTCTTCTCTGGCTCAGCATCCTCAGCTTCCTCGGCCACCGCTTCAAGCCCCTCTTCGTCCAACGACACATCCACCTCTAGCTCTACGTCATCAGATTCCTGTGCAGCTTCAGCCGAAAGTTCGTCCTGCTCAACACTCACTTCAATATCGTCACTCGACATCTCCGCGCCCGCATCCTCAATATCTACGCCTTCAATTTCGCGTCCAGCCTCATCCTCGTTCACCTTTTGCTCTAAGCCGTCCTTGATATCATGTTCACTCATTATTGTCCTCAGATCATTGGATGCGCCTACGCGCGTTAAATCAATACGTCACCACTGGCAACGCAAAAATCCCCAAAGTTTATAACAAAGCATTGCAATGCTATCAACTTTTCGCTCTAACACTATTTTATGCCAAAAATACCCCCACCCCAACCGACTCAGGCATGCGAAAAGTCGTATATTTGGCTGTTTTTAAGCTTTTACTCTTGTGGGGGAAGTTTCCCCCTACGCGCAAGCTTCCCGCATAATTCGATAAGTTCCGCTTTATTTCGTGCGACGTTTAAGCTAATCGCTTAACCGCCGCACAAAATGCGTCACTTATCGAATTCTTTGGGTGATCTTGCGCTACCCCCTCAGCAAAGTAATTCGTCTAATTTTGAACCTTCATAAAACTTTGTGCTCGCCCAAGCCACCCTAACGCCGCCACAAAACTTATTCAGAAATTCTTAAAGCAAATTCTCTAGAATTTAAAATAAGAATCGAGAAAAGCAATATAACATAAGGAATATGTAAAAAATATCGACGAGTTTTACGTCTAAGTTAAAGTAAATTCTAGGCAATCCCTACCCTCATGCTCAAGCTTTCTCTAAAAAATAAAGCTAGACTGCGTTCAAGCTTTAGGACTGCTCTGATTTATGCAAAAAATAGTCAACAAACAGTGGAGCGCGATTCCCCATGAATCAGAGCATTTTTAACGAGTAGAGCAAGGGGGGGTAGACAGAGACCCCCGAAGCTAAACGCGCTAGAAGCACAAAAAAAGCGGTGGTTCGACGCTTAGGAGAAACACCGCTTTTTTTATTTGCTTCTTAGCGATTGGCGAGGAGGCTCTGGCGTAGGGGGGCAAGGCCCCCCCCACAAAAAAATCGAGGAAACTCTTATGCTGCCTCAAAGCAGAGATAAATATCACGGAACGCCTCTGAATACACGATCTCGCTTACATCACTTGAGGCGACTGCTTCTGCTTCGCTACCATTGGTAAAGTAGATGCTAAGGATTTTGATTTTTTTGTCGTATCCCAATACGTTTGTGGTGACGTGTGCGACTTGCTGCGCGGCGTTAAACGCGCGGTAACTGTGCGTTGCGGAGCCGACTTCCCAGGGGCCGCCACCGTCTGTAGACCAGTTGCGCTCCTTAACAATGCGGTACAAATCGTTGGAATCGACAGATTTGGAGACGAGGCGCTTGATTTCGCCACTCTGCAGCTCTTCTTTGGTGAGACGGTAGGTTTCGCGCTTGGCTTGGGCGAAGGGCTGCTCAATGCCAAGGCTGTCGAGAAGCTGGATCCAGCGCGTTTGCTCAGCTTTATTGAAATAGAGCGGGTGTAAAATAAAGAAGCGATCGTTCTCATCCAGCTCTACGGGCTCGTTGTGCGAGTTCACAAAACCATCCTCAGCGGGCATAAGCGTTCGGTCGTACTCAAGCGTTCCAGGCTTGCAGACGCGCGCCCAAATGAGGCGTCGCCCAATGTAGCGCATCACGGGGTGGGTCGTAAAAATCTCGACAAAATCGCGCCCAAGCCAAGTGCGCCCATCAATCATAGATTGCTCAAGGCGACGGATTTGGTAAGCAAGGGTTTCGGTGAGCAACTTCTTTGTGGCTTGGAATTCCTTGTATAGCGCGGGATCAGCGTCCTTCGCCGTTTTGGGGAAGCTGCGCAAGTGCCGCCCCTTGGAGTCGAGCACCGTCGTACAAATGCGCGAATCAAGCTCCAACTTCAGGGTCACTTGGTGGCTACCAAAATCAAAGAGGCGGCTAGAATCGCGCTCTAAATCGCCAGTATCTACGGCACAATCCAAAAACACATCGCGATCCAAACCATCCTCGTTGGCAATGCGATCGATGGTGCGGTTGATAAGCTTTGTAACTTTTCGGTTTCGGATTCTACGGCGCATTTGTAAGATCGCGCTTAGCGAACTTCTCGTCCCAATAGAATCGAGCGTATCCAGCGCAGCGATGGCAAATGAGGGCTTGCGTCTAACCATTTCTGTTGCAGCCTTACCGAGCTGGGAGACCGAGGAGGGATTGGGAACTAAGCGCATCGCCCAAAATAGTCCTGGGTTTAGGCTGTGGGAATCGCCGTTGTCAAACTTGTAGCAGTCCCACAAGAGCTTGCAAATAGTCGCATCGTCCATTCCCTCAAAAAGCTCTTGCATTTTGGGGAGCCAGTCTTTTGGCGGACGCTCACCCGTCGAGCTATGCATAGCCATCAAGAACTGAAGCGCCCTATCCGTATGGTCGCCAAATGCGCGAACGCTTGCTACGATTTGTTGTATACTCGTGTGGAAATCAAGACGACGTAAGGATTTCTCGAGCGCTACGATGCGACGCTCGCTGATCAAACTGGGCAAATACTCGTTGCCGCGATCTTCAAGACGAAGTAAACTCTTAACATATTTGTTCGCCGATGTCGGTGAAGCCCACCGCGAATCATCAACCGTCTCGCCGGTAAACACGTTGACGTTGAGTGGCAAGAGCTCAAAGTGCAGGCCGGAACTCTCCAAGCGGCTCAACTCCTCATCGCTAAGTCGCATATCGTCGAGTAATTTCTCGAGCACCCCGCTAATAAGTTCACGCGTCTGCCCCGCTTCATAGCCGCCACCTCGCAAATACAGGTCGGTTAAGCGATCCAGCAACCAAGAGCGTTGGCGCGAAATTCCGTAACGAAGCACTAAAATCGTAAAATCACGCGTCCAAACACTCGAAACAGGAACCGCATTGACACGCTCCTCCCACCGATCCGTAAGGCGGCGAAGCGTATCCACAGACATCCCAGAATGCAACAAGGACGACGCACAAATAGGCGAGGCGATCCCGCTCTCGGAGCTTGCAACGACGATCCAGTCAGCGGCAGACTCGCTGCTCAGACATGTCGCCTGCCAGCCCGCGGTTAATCTATAATGAGTAGCTCCCAAGAGATCACTAAAATTCTTATACACAGGCAAGAGCTGCTCTATCCAAGACTCCACCTCTTCGCGCCCATACTGCGAAAGCATCTTATTCCAATCTTTCTGCCAAGCGGGCGTTGGAGAGCGCGAACAAAATTCATCATCATCAGGCTCAAACTCGTACAAATTCTGCATAACGCGCAAAGCCGCTTCTAAGTTATTTCCGCAAGCGTGATAAGTCGTACAAAATTCGTAAATCTCTAAGAGCTCCTCTGGTGGCAAAACAAAGCCTAGACGCCTCGAAACCGCCGAAACCGTTAAATGCGAAATTAAATCACGCGACAACTGCGCGACCACCGCATCCACCGATTGGCCCTTCAAAGGCAATAGACTGCCCAAAGCCTGCGGTGCCGTATCGCCGTCCAAATCCAAGTGCGAGCCCAGCAACTCCACAAACTGCTCCTCGCCGCCAAGCAATTCCATCTGCTCCTCACTCGGTTCGAGCAAATCCGCCAAAGCACGCAAAATCTGTATCGCCTCTTCCCTATCGACGCCAAACTCACCGCATAGATAGCTAAAATTTAAGTAATAGCGATCCTTGAGCGTCAAATACAAATCGCCCCGCGAACATGCCGAATTGCCGCCTTCAATGAAGCGCTCTTCCAAACACTGCGCTAAGGCCGACGCGCGATATGACACATACGCCTGCGCCACCGCCACGTACGCCGCCCGCGACGCATCGCTCTCAATCGGAATTTCCGCAAGCAAGCCGTCCCACTGCTGTAAAACCACCCCGACGCTGTCGTCATCTAAGTGCTCAAATAGCTCCATCACACGGCGCGGACGCGCTTTTGTCGCCAACTGTTCAACAAATACCACCCCTGGCTCATCATTCGCCAGCCCAAAACTTTCATTGTTCTTCTTAACATACTGCTGCACCGCTTCCCACGCCTCCCCCTGTGCTTCCCCACCCAAGCACTTTTGCAACAACTGCTTCAATTTATCCGTCTTAGACTCCTGTAAACTCCTTACCTCCGCTAAAGCTCCATGATTCATGCGCTTTTGCCATTGCTTCGCAGCCGATCTATCCACAGTCATCCTCGTTTGTAAGCAGCCAACCTATCAGCAGTCCCCTTGGTCGGCGTGTTAAAAAGTTCACATATTCCCCCAATTCTATGCCTAGTTGCAACATATACTACTTTTTTCAAAATAGGTAAAGACAAATCTTTATTTATTCATATCTAGCGCATTCTATCGCAAATTATGCGAACTTGTATGCCATTGCAAGGGTTACAAAAATTAAAATTTTATTGATTTATTAGAGTTCTTTCGTGGTTCATTAAAATTTGCCATCAACAACGACTTTTTTTTACCACGAAAAACACCATTGCACGCAACACTTTAAGGACGGCAGCCTGAATCTTATAGCGCTTTTTATTAAAAACTTTTCGTATTTTTCGTGTCTTTCGTGGCTAATAAGTTTTGCCATCAACAACGTCTTTTTTTTTACCACGAAAAACACGAAAACGGGTTCTAAGGGTGGTAGCCCCAAATAATCAGAGTTTCCCCAATTACTCCAATCTGCGAGTCCTTTGTTGACTTTCGCATGGAATGTGACTAATCATGACAATGAGTGGGGGTGAAGAGTTGCTCCGCTCTTTAGCATTTCTTTATTGAGAATTTGGTAGATTTGGCATGGGTCAAAGATTGCGATGTAGCTTTTGCAACAAAGAAGAAAAAGACGCAAGAAGGTTGTTCCACTCTCAGCAGTCTTGGCCTGAGAAGGTGAGTATTTGCGACGATTGCGTATTGCTTAGCCGCGAGATCATCGTTAAGAAGGATGGGGTAACGCCAAGTGTTGAAGATTACCCAAAATGGGATGATTTTCGCCACATGACGCCCAAAAAGATCAAGGCCTTTCTTGATGATCATATCGTTGGGCAGGAACGCGCTAAGTTGATCATGTCGGTGGCGATATACAACCACTACAAGCGCTTAAGCCAAATTGGCTTGCCCACTTCCGATGGTGTGACTCTAACCAAAGGCAACATTCTTATGGCTGGTCCCACTGGTTGTGGCAAAACCTTGATCGCCAGAACCATCGCTCGCCTGCTCGATGTTCCCTTTGTTGTTGCTGATGCGACCACGCTTACAGAAGCGGGTTACGTAGGCGAAGACGTCGAAAATATTATCAAAAACTTGTGGATTGCAGCGGGGAGAAACGTCGAAAGAACCCAAAGAGGTATCGTTTGCGTGGATGAAATTGATAAAATCGCTACCCGCAATGGTGGCTCATCATCTGGACGCGACGTCGGCGGCGAAGGTGTTCAGCAAGCATTACTAAAAATGATTGAATCCGGGGTGGTTCAAATTTCCACAGAGCCTGGTAAAACAAGACCTCAAAATGAGCTCATCCAAGTCGACACCACCAACATTTTATTTATCTTTACAGGAGCGTTTACAAACCTTAACCAAGTCGTTCATGCACGCGTTGGACAGGGCTTGATTGGCTTTAATCGTGAAGATCGATTTGAAAAAGCCGATGACAAAATACTCGCCCAAGTACAAGCCCAAGATTTTATCAAGTTTGGTTTGATCCCAGAGTTTATCGGGCGAATCCCCATCTTCGTTCCACTTTACGACTTGAGTGAAGATGATCTCATGGACGTTCTCTATAAGCCAAAACGCAGCGTCCTCGCGCAATACGAAGCATTATTCGCTCTCGACAACGTAAAACTAGTCGTCTCCAATCAGGGAAGGCGCGCCATTGTTAAGGAAGCGGTGAAGAGAAAAAGCGGTGCTAGGGGTTTGCGCTCCATACTCGAAGACATTATGCTCGACATCATGTACGAACTCCCCTCCATGGCCAATGTCGTCGAAATATTGATAGACGCTGACGTCGTACAAGGCATAAGCGACGTGAAGTTACAGTATATGAAAAAAGCCTCCTAATATGAGGGCACTTTTGCATACACGGGTGAATGCAATATTTAAGCCTTTTATTTTTGTGGGGGAAGTTTCCCCCTACGTGTCAACCCCGCGCTGTGCGCGGGTTTGCCACTACCCCCTCTGCGGGGGCTCAAGCCCCCGCAACGCCCCCGACGCGATGGTTTAGAGCTTCCTTAGGGAACTCTGATTAATGTGAAAATCGCCGAAAAAGTAGCTAGAGCAAAGTAAAGAAAGCTAGGCGAGTTTCAAAATAAAGCCTATAAAATCAATATGTTACACAGAAGGAAGTTCTAAGGGCGATAGCCATTAATTAGCTTTTCATAAGGCGGCACAATAGGATAACAGATTTGCAAAATAATGAATTTCGCTGCGGTTTCGTAGCATTAATTGGGCGAACCAATGCAGGTAAATCAACTTTAGTGAATGCGCTTACAGGCGAAAAAGTCAGCATTACTTCACCAAAATCTCAAACAACACGAAATAAAATTCGTGCAATCGTAAACGTTGATGAACGCGGTCAAATTATCTTTGTCGATACTCCAGGTATACACGACTGGCTAAAAAGGGCGCTTAATCGAGCGATGGTCGAAACGGCGCTATCAGCTCTAGGCGACGCGGATCTCGCGGTTATGCTCATTGACGCGCAAAACGCGCTTGAAGGTGAGCAGATCGCTGCTATGGAGGCATCTATTATAGAGGAACTCAAAAAGGTGAATACGCCGTCGATATTGGCTATCAATAAGGTCGATACGCTTAAAGACCCCGCGCTTGTGCTACCTATTATTGATGCGTACCAAAAAGCGCACAACTTCGCCCACATCGTCCCCATCTCAGCATTAAAACGCCGTGAACTCGCCGCTTTTAACAACGCTGTGCTTGAGTTTTTACCCATAAACCCAAAACTTTACCCCGACGATGTCTACACCGATCAGGCAGAGAGATTCTTGGCTGCAGAGCTTATACGCGAGTGCATCGTTCGCCAAACCCAAAAGGAACTCCCCTACTCCGTGATGGTCGAAATCGACGATTACAAGGAAAACGCACACAAGGGATTGATAAAAATAACGGCGAGTATTTTTGTTGAACGTGAATCACAAAAAACTATACTCGTGGGTAAACGCGGAGAGAGAATAAAATCCATCGGAACGGAAGCTAGACTGAATTTAGAGCGCGTTTTAGGCACGCGAGTCTTCTTAAATACGATGGTTCGCGTCAAAGAAAATTGGCCCGAAAAGATCAATGATCTCAAACGATTTGGATACATAGAGAGCAAGAAAAAATCCTAGGGCAGGTTTGAAACCTGCCCCTACTGTTTTTACATTAATCAGAGTCCCCTTATGGGCTTACGAGCTTATGTCGTTAAATATTTTTGTATTATAGTAGAAACAATGACTATCATGGCAAATATGGTATTATCTTAAAGTGTACAAAATAATAATCAACACGACTGTTCATTCTCTGCGCTAGAATACTCGTTGCCCATGCTCTTAATAATACGTGTTGAAGCTCGCATTGCTCGTTAACTTTGAGCATAAGCAATTACACGACTATAGCCTTTCGTGCCTTTCGTGCTTTTCGTGGTAAAAAAAAGACGTTATTGATGGAAAAGCTTATTAACCACGAAAAACACGAAAAACACAAAAAAATTTTAAAAATTCACGTAATAAGATTCAGGCTGTCGTCCTTGAAGTGTTGTGTGAAATGGTCAGTTGAGCTCGAAGCAATAAATGATATAGCAACATAAGGCTCAGTTGATTCACTACTTATAATTTTTGCACAAACAAAGAGCTGTATTTTTTTCTTGGAACCACATTAAAGTTCCATTATATAGCGCCAAATCCATTCATCATTATCGGTGTGTTTTATCCAAAGATCGATAAGCAGCGTAGTTTGTTTTAACTTTTAAACATTGCGTAACTAAAAGGTATAGCGCGTATTTTTGATTTTATCGCGTTTTGTGTGAAGCACTGCTTTATGCCTAAAATCGTTTAGAAGGCGAATTTCTGGATTTTAGGGGTGTTCGGTATTCTCGAAGAGTCGAGCATATGTTCTTGGTAATTATTGAATGAGCAAGTTTTACTCTTGGCAAATCATATGTTTTAACATATATTTATTATCAGGAGAATTGGGGTTTGCGGAGTGAAAAGTGCAATTTGAGATTATTTACTACGAAAAGCAAACTGGTTCCTGTTCATGACTTTATCCAAAGTCTTGACGTAGCCATGCAAGCAAAGGCATATCGCGTTATTTTACTTTTAGCAAATAGTGGTTTCGAGTTGAGAGAGCCTTATTCTAAAGCGCTTGGGGACGGAATATTTGAACTTAGGATTAAAGCAGCAAATAACATTTCACGCATTCTATATTTTTTTGTCCATGGTAAAAAGATAATATTGACAAACGGCTTCATTAAAAAGTCACAAAAAACACCATCTTCTGTTGTTATGCTTGCAAAAAAATATAGGCTTGACTATTTGTATAGGAATGGAGGTGAATAATGGTTGTTCGTTTCGAGGATGAACTCAAAGAAGCTTTAAAAAGCCCTCAAGTTAAAGAGGAGTTCGATGCCCTTGAGGAAGAGTTTATGCTTATACAGTCTTTCATTGATGCTAGGAAGCGGTCTGGTTTTAGTCAACAAGAGCTCTCAAGGCGAACTGGCATAACACAAGCCGATATCAGCAAAATTGAGTGTGGAAACGCAAATCCTTCTTTTCGGACTTTAAAGCGCCTTGCCGCTGGCATGGGTATGAAGTGCCACATTACGTTTGTGCCTGATTAAAGAAAAAGCGTATTTTTCCTTGCTTCATAGAATCCGCCCTAAATCCCGTCCAAAAGCCTCGTTGTTTTGACTACGTTCAAACAAGCCAAGATAGCTCTCCACACTTTACTTTAGCCACTTTTTTACTAATTTTGCATTGATCAGAGTCTCCTTAATCTAGCTCTATAAATCGTCGTGGGGGCGTTGCGGGGGTCTGAACCCCCGCTGAGGGGGAGCCGAAACGAGCAAAACTAAGTGTTTTGCGAGTTGATGGCTCAATGAGACTAGATTTGCGCAATCGAACGCAAGCCTGCGTGAGTGCAGCGCAAATCGTAGTCGGAATTGTGGAAGACGCAAACCCGCGCACAGCGAGGGGTTGCGGCGGAGGGGGAAACTTCCCCCTTCAAAAAAATAATAAAATTTGCTATCAAAGGGAGTGGTTTGGGGATGCATGCGTTGAGAAATGCTTGCATTGGGCGGTATAATGCACATTATTGTAACGCTCTGCGGACGGGGCGTTAGTTTGAGGGACGGCGGATGGGTAAAAGTGTTGATGGAAGTGCAGATGTTGCGGTGATCTCGAAGCCGACAACGACGAATATGAATATTCGTAAGTTTAAGGTGATTTTGCACAATGACGATTACACGACGTTTGAGTTTGTGATTGCGATACTTATTGATATTTTTTCTAAAAATCTGGATGAAGCGCAAAAGATTACCAACCACGTGCATCACAATGGACATGGTGTCGCGGGCGTGTATCCCAAAGAAATTGCGGATACGAAGGTCGCGCAAGTGCATAGAGTGGCTGAGGCGGCGGGATTTCCGCTGCGAGCGACGGTGGCACCTGCATAGAGGATGGTCGCAAGATTAGAGTGTTTTGTGCTAAGAGAATTAGAATTATAGTTATTAGAGTGTTTTAGAGAAACGGAGCGGATTGGAAGGATGGAACCACAGCAATTGGAGCGAATAATTCAAGAAGCCGAGCGAGAGGCGGAGAATCGTGGGCATGAATATGTGACATGTGAGCACTTGTTTTATGTGCTGCTAGGCGAGTCGGAAGTGCTGCGAGTGCTTGAGGAATTAATTGATGTCGATACGACAAAGTTTCAAATGGAATCGTTTTTTAAGGACCAGGCGTCTAGCCCGAGGGTTCGCGTTCCTATACAAACCGTGGGTTTGCAGCGCGTGGTGCGAAAAACTTTGCTACAAGCAATGAGTGCTGGTAAGGAATTCCCACGTGTTATAGACCTTTTGATTGCATTGATGGATGAGAAGGATAGCTTTTTCATGCAAATACTGCGTCCTTTGGGAGTGACGCGTCTTAGTATTATGCGTTCGGCTAGCGATCCGCGACTTTTTCCAGAGTTTGCCCCTGGTGGGTACAACGAGTTTACGACGCATCTTGATAACGGTTACGAAGAAGCGGAGGGCAGCGAAATTCCTAATCGTTGGTATGATGATGAAGACAGTGAGCCCGATGTCTTGTCGAAAGCAGAGCGCATAAAACTCTTTTTGACCAATCTAAACGAATTGGCACGAGAGGGTGGAATTGATCCACTTATTGGACGGCGAACTGAAGTACAGCGTTGTTGGCAGGTTTTGTCGCGAAGGCGAAAGAATAATATTCTGCTCGTTGGCGATTCTGGCGTAGGAAAGACGGCAATTGCCGAAGGATTAGCGTTATTTATCGTTAACGAAGAAGTTCCCGAACATTTAGCAGATGCCACTATCTACAGTTTAAGCTTAACGGCACTGCTCGCCGGGACGAAATATCGCGGTGAGATGGAGGAGCGGCTGCAGTTTTGTATAGAGTACTTAAAGACGAAGCCGAACTCCATTTTGTTTATCGATGAGCTTCACAACGTCGTTGGTGCGGGCTCCACCTCGGGCTCCCCTATCGATGTGTCGAACATGCTCAAGCCCGCGCTGGCAAGTGGAGAGCTGCGCTGCATAGGAACTACGACTTACGACGATTTTCGCAAGACATTATCGAAGGATCAAGCGTTACAGCGCCGTTTTCTCAAAGTCGATATCGACGAGCCCACACAGCAAGAAACGCTCGAAATTGTTCGCGGTCTACAATCGCGATATGAGGAATTCCACAACGTCAAATTTACTGAAGAAGCGATTGAAGCCTCAGCTACGCTTTCTCAGCGCTATATTCAAGAGCGCAAACTCCCCGATAAGGCCATCGACGTATTGGATGAATCGGCTGCGGCAAACCGCATTTTACCGAGCAAAGAGCGACTTGAGTACATTGGCTTAGAAGAAATCGAGGCCGTTGTTGCAAAGCTTGGCAATATCCCCGATCTACAGGCTAGCCATGATGAACGCAGCCAACTCAAAACCGCGCGTGAGCGCATGAAAGAACTGGTCTTTGGACAAGATACCGCAATCGAAGCGGTGATTAATCTCATCAAACTATCGAGAGCTGGATTACGAGCGCCACAAAAACCCGCAGCTTCCTTCTTGTTTGCTGGCCCCACTGGCGTTGGAAAAACCGAAATCGCCAAGCAGCTCGCCGCCACCCTTAAGCTCGCCTTTGTCCGCTTCGATATGAGTGAGTACCAAGAAGAATACACGGTTTCCCGTCTCATTGGTTCAGCCCCGGGTTACGTTGGTTTCGATAACGGGGGGCTGCTTACCGAAGCCGTTCGCAAAACTCCGCACTGCGTTTTGTTACTCGACGAAATCGAAAAAGCACATCCCAATATCTACGACCTGCTTTTACAAGTGATGGATAACGCTACGCTTACCGATAACGCAGGACGCGTTGCCAACTTCCAAAACGTTGTCCTCATCATGACATCGAACGCTGGTGGACGCGAAATGTCCAACAAAAGCATCGGTTTTCAATCCCAAATCGATGTTTCCCTGAGCCTCAAAGCTATCGAAAAAACGTTTAGCCCAGAGTTTCGCAACCGCTTGGACGAAATAGTTATCTTTAACCCCTTAAGCCACGATATTATGGAGCTCATCGTCGATAAGTTCATGAAAGAACTCCGCGCCCAACTCGAATACAAATCTGTAGAGCTTCACTACAGCGACGCCGCCCGAACTTGGCTTGCGCGCAAAGGCTATGAACCCCTCTTCGGTGCTCGCCCACTCGATCGACTCATTCAGGATAAGATCAAACTCCCCATCGCCGACGCAATACTCTTTGGTGAACTCATTGACGGCGGGAGCGCAAGTGTCGAAGTTCATTCGCAAGAAGATGAAAATCCGACGATTAAATTTGTGGCTATGGAGCCTGAAGCGAAGTAAACATGTGAAATACGTAGCTGCTAAAAAAGGAATAACATGAAGCTTATAGAATGCGTACCCAACTTTAGTGAAGGCCGCGATGAGAAAGTACTCGCCGCTATTCGTGATGCCATCAGTAGCGTAGAGGGAGTCCGATTTTTGGATCTCGATAAAGGTGCTGATACCAATCGCACGGTGATGACCTTTGTGGGCGCCCCAGAGCAAGTTCTAGAAAGCGCATTCCGTGGAATAGCAAAGGCTAGCGAGCTCATTGATATGTCCAAACATCGCGGCGCACACCCACGTATGGGAGCCTGTGATGTCTGCCCCTTCATCCCTGTTCGTGGCAGCAGCATGCAAGAGTGCGTAGAACTCGCAAGGCGCTTGGCAAAACGCGTAGGCCAAGAATTGGGAATCCCTGTATACCTCTACGAGTACGCGGCAAGCTGTGATAGTCGCAAAAACTTAGCCTATCTGCGCCACGGCGAGTACGAGGGTTTGCAAGAGCGTTTTGAGGCGGGAACTTTGTTGCCCGATTTTGGGTCAAAGACTTTTAACGAACAGGTTAAACGAAGTGGTGCTACGGTGATCGGCGCGCGCGACTTTCTGATTGCTTACAACATCAATCTTAACACGCTCGATAAACGCAAAGCCAACGACTTGGCATTTCGATTACGCGAGAAGGGACGTAGTGCGCGCTCCGGAAACACGTCGCCTGATTATTTCCGAGGCGATATTCGACGCTACAGCATAAAAAATAAGGAATTTCCCTGCGCCCTTTGCAACGCCATTTACGAGAGCCACGAAGAGCTGCAAAGCCACAGCTTAAGCGTACATAACCACGATTGGCTTGATTTTATGCAAAAACAGTGGGAACTGCGCCCCGAGGATCTAGAGGGCCAAGCGCTCAAGGAACCAGGGCTCTTTACACACTGCAAAGCCATTGGCTGGGTTGTGGAGAGCTTGGGCTGCGCACAAGTATCGATAAACCTCACAAACTTCCGCACGAGTCCGCCGCACCTTGTACTCGAAGCATGCCGCGAACTTGCTACTAAAGCTGGCTTAGTTGTGACGGGTTCCGAAATTGTGGGACTAATTCCCTTTGATGCACTATACGAAGCAGGCTTATATTATTTAGCGCGACAACGCAGTCCGCGCGGCGTACCTGTGCGCGACGTCCTCGATCTAGCGGTAAAATCGATGGGGCTCGATGACTTATCGCCGTTCGTTTTGGAGCAAAAGGTTTTGGGGCTTCCCAGCGAAGAGGGCAAACTGGCGCAAAGCTCGCTTGAAGAATATTCAGCAGAGTGTTCGCGCGCAAGTGTAGCGCCAGGCGGCGGTTCGGTGAGCGCGCTTGTGGCGAGTTTGGGGGCTGCGCTTTTTAGCATGGTATGCAATCTTAACGTGGGACGTAAGAACAAGCCCGAAGAATGGGCGCACTACGATGAACTTGGGCTAAAATTCCAAGGCCTGCGACAGCGCTTAATGCTTTTGGTCGATGAAGACGCAAATGCGTTTAATGGCGTTATTGCCGCGCGCCGCTTACCCAACAACAACGCCGAGGAGCGCGCTGCCCGCAACGACGCTATACAGGAGGCGTACAAAGCCGCCATCCAAACACCACTCAACTGCGCTAAACTAGCCAGTGAGTGCTTAGAGCTTGGGCATAACGCGCTAGAAGCGCATAAACTCGACGAAATGGTATCGGATCTCGGTGTTGCTGCACAACTTGCTCGCGCCGCTTTTGCTGGTGGCATGTACAATGTTTTAGTCAACCTAAAATCAATCGAGGATAAGATTTACGTCAACGAAACCAAGCAACTACTCAAAGAACTAGAGCAGAAAGTCGAAAAACAGGCGCGGATGATCGAGCACGAGATTATGCTACTTCTTGATGGAATATACGTCGTCGATGAGCTACGAGGTGAGTGATGCCAAGCGTAGAAATCACTTTAACAAATCGCAGGAAAGTCCTTGTAGAATATAAAGATAAAACAGCCTTATCTATCTTATTACAAGCACTCGCCCCCGATGACATCCTAGCGCTACACATCAAAGGCTTAGAGCTACGTAGCGCCTTACGCGAACTACCTCGCTTTACGCAGCTTGAAACGCTCGTCTTTGAGCAGTGCCAAGAGCTTTTTACTTTTCCCAAAGAGCTTCGCAAGCTCGATAACTTGCGCCACTTAAGCATCTACGATTGTCCAGATTTTCACCGCTGGGACGATGTGGAAGAACTCACGCAACTACACAGCTTAAGCGTTGAACGCTGCCATTGTATAACATTCGTACCCCCAGAGCTCGCCGTACTCAACAAGCTTATCGCGCTGAGCTTACGGCATAATGAACAGCTCTACAGCATTGCGCCGCAAGTCGGCAATTTGCCGCTGCTCATACTCGATATCCACGGCTGCATTATGCTCGATCCCCTACCCGTCGAGTTAGAAAAACTCCCGCTTCGCAGCGAAAATATGCGGGATCTGGCAAAGGGAGAGGAGTGCTTAAAAAAACAAGCGAAACTAGAAAACATCCTCGAACGCTTGGAAAAGTCTAAGTATCAGCGAGATTATGCGGGCTACGACGATTAGGAAGTATAAAACAGGATGAGTTTGATGGATAAGACGATGGACACGCGAGAGAAGCTCCTGTACTCGGGACTAGAGCTCTTTGCTACTAAAAGCTATGAGGGCGTTGGTATCCAAGAAATCGTTCAAAGCGTAGGAGTAAAAAAACCGACTTTATACCACTATTTTGGCAGTAAACTCGGATTTTATACATCTATTATAGAATATTTTGGTCAAAAATACATAGCCCTTTCCCAAAACTGTTGTGTCTATCGCCGTGACTTAGTCTTTAGCCTTAACTCCTTGGCTAGCCAACTCATCGCTTCAGCGCTCAACGACCCCCATTTCTTTGGCTTGCTCATGCAGGGCGCCGTGCTAAGCCCAAGCGCCGAGCATTACGACGCTACGCGCAAGTATTTGCATGATTTTGTGGCACCGCTTGAAGCCCTTTTTTTGGCTTCAGAGCAAGAGCACGGCAATATCCGCGGTAAATCAAAGGTGTTAAGCCGCAGTTTCCTAGGACACATTTGGGTTAACCTTTACTCGGCGCAAGAGCATTCTAGCCAAGAGCTAGAGACCCTGCCCTTTGCTTTGGTTAAGCAATTCATGTACGGAATCTTCGCATGACAGAGGATAGAAGCGAGGGCGCGTATCATCGCCAAGATCGAAAAATCTCCCTTACACCCATGCTACTGCTGTACGCGCTGATGTTTGTGATATCTGACGCTATCGCTTTTTTTGCACTCCAAAAACCACTTTTTGCCCCGTGGCCAAAACCATGGATACACTGTGTGGGCTTGGGCGTTGTCGTTGCCGCAGGGGTCATCGTTCTAGATCGACTCATAGAGCGCCTCTCTCGCGTTGCAAGAGCACTCAACGAGCGTTTCATCAAGCTACTAGGACCACTTAAGCCTAGCGATTGCCTTCTACTTGCACTGGCCAGCAGTTTGGGGGAAGAAGCCTTGTTCCGAGGCGTTTTGCTGCCGTTTTTGGGCTTCGTACCGAGTTCTATAATCTTTGGCCTCATGCACTGGGGAGGCCGTGACAAAGTGATGTGGCTTTGGACTATAATAGCCACTGGCATGGGTTTTGCTTTTGGCGCTATGACCTTGTACACGGGCAATATTGTGGCTGCAACGATAGCGCATTTCTTCATTAACTTCATCAACCTACTCAGAATATCGCGCCAAAATCAAGAACCATAAGCTGCAACGCGTGAAAAAGCTACAACCCACTTTAGTACTTCAATGCTAAGGTCAAAGGAATAGCTTCTCTGATCTCGTGATGAATCTATTTTTTACATTGATCAGAGTACCCTTAAGAGCTTGGCGCGCTAAGTGCATGGACGAGCGCCATGCTTTCGCAAAACGCTTCGAGAAAATCCATCACTTGGCTCTCCCCCCCTTCGCTCCAAGCGCGAAATATCGGACGGGCAAGAGCAACAAGATTTGCTCCGAGGCGCAGGCATTGTACGGCTTGAACGGCATTTTCTATGCCGCCAGATGCAATAACAATACCCGTAGAACCTAGGGCTTCCCGACATGCTGTAATCGAATCTGCAAGCCCCACTCCCAAACCCTCCAACATTTGGGAGCGGTATACAGCTTTACGTCGCTTTTGCTCACGGGCGCGCAAACCTTCAATACGAACAAAGGATGTGCCACCGTAGGCAGCAGTATCTAGCGCGTTTACCCCCAACTTATGTAAGGCTTTTGCACACTCAAGGCCAATCCCGTTGCCGACTTCTTTGACAATAACGGGGTAGCCAAGATTCTGCACAATATCGGCTAAGCCTATTTGCGCGTTCGAGAAATCATGATCTCCCTCTACTTGCACAAACTCCTGCAAAACATTGAGATGACAATAAATAGCATCTGCCCCGAGCTCCTTTAACGCGTTTGCGACCGTCGTATGTGTAAATTGCCCGGCTGCTATTTGACCAATACCAATATTACCCATAAGCAGAACTTCATCGCTTTGACGTCTACCACCATAAGTTTCAATATCGGCGCCTTCTAGCAATGCGCGCATTGACCCCACCGCCATGCCAATTTGCAAGCGCGCCGCACATCGCCGCAAACATGCGTTAAAAGAAGCACATTCTGCGCTACCTCCACTCATACTCGAAATAATAAAAGGATATTTTAACCTTTTGCCGAATAACTCACATGGAAGTTCAAGCTCACGCATATTCGCATCAGTCAGCGCGTTATATTCAAGGGGGTAAATAGACCGATCGACACTACCGCCGCGAGCAGTCTCATGTAGGCACAGCGCGCGGTGCTCCATTTTCCGACTTTGCATCGCTTTGCCAACACAAAGCCTCGTACTGTCATTATTTCCCATTAGCCGCTCTCTTTTAGTGCTCACGCATATCAGCACGTTTTAGCAAAGCTCTGGAGCTTCAGCCCAACGCCGCCTAAAAATGAATTTAGCACGTTTGAATGCATAGCTTAAGGATACTCCGATTAATGCAATCTTTAAACTATTTATTTTTGTGGGGGAAGTTTCCCCCTACGTGTCAACCCCGCGCTATGCGCGGGTTTGCCACTACCCCCTCTGCGGGGGTCCAGACCCCCGCAACGCCCCCACTGCAATGCTTAAGAGCTACCTTGAGGACGCTCTGCTTCACGAAAAAATAGTAAAATCGTCGCTAGAAAAAAAACGAAAGTCAGGCGATCGTTAAAAAAGTTAATAAAATCAATGCACTACAAAAAGTAAGTGTATTTAGGGCGCTAGCCCTTAGCGGGGCGTGCGGGCTGCGCCCCACAAATAAACTTCCCAAGAAAAAAAGCTTGACATTATCTAGTAAATTTGAGATAGCACTCTTGCTTTTGCGCTGGCGTTTGGGCTGGGGCGAGGCGCTTGGCTACGTAGCTCAGTTGGTCAGAGCAAGCGGCTCATACCCGCTAGGTCAGTGGTTCAAGTCCACTCGTAGCTATTTAAGGCGGTCATGAGGCCGCCTTTTTTTATAGGTAATTGGGATGCGCGTAAAGACTGGCTTTTCATATGTGATGTGCCTGGGTCTTTTTTTCTTGGCGATGACGGGGGCACGGTACGCTACGGCGCAGTCGCTTGGCTTCGGGCTAGGTTTGGGCTTCCCGTTGATGAGCTACATTACTAATGATGTCGGTCGCGAGTACAGGGTGACGCCAAGTCCGGGTTATTATCCGCTCTTGAGGGAGCGCGTCGACGCGCTTGGTTCGGCGCATTTCCACGTGGATTTGCTGCTTGATATGGATATCATACCGTATTTTGAGCAGCTCGAAATTCGCTTCGATGCGGCGCGCTTTTTGTGGAAAGAGAGTCGAACGACACACGTGAGTTGCGAGGCGGTGGAGCTGTATCAGAATCAGTTTGATGATTCGGCGACGCGATATATCGCTTTGGGGAAAGTTACGCCAGATTGTTTAGACCGAAAGAATTATAGTGCTAAACGCGATATTTCGGGCGATCAGCTGCCGAGTTTGTGGTTTTTTCACATTAGTGTGGGGATGCGCTACCATTTTTTGAATCGCCATGGTTGGCGCATCTTTGTGGGACCGCATATCGGTTTTACGATCGGAACGCTTTTTGGGGACGAGAGTTATTTTGGGGGGAGTGTAGATGCGATTTTGGGTCTTTCATACGAGTTAAGCGAGTTGGTGAGTGTAGAGTTTACGAGTAAACTGCTGTTTTTACTCTCACAGGCGCCAGAGAATCGCCAAAGTCGCATTAATCATGAATCTCAGACGGGCGGAAACATCTTGACAAGCATTGTACAGCCCTTCGCATACTTCGATTTTCAGCTCGGGATTCGTTTGAATCTCGGGGCTTTTTAGTGACAGTACATAAGCTTTTAGTTTCATGCAAAAAAAGACGGCTAAAGTTATCAGCGTTGGCAATTTTGACGGGGTACACCTTGGACATCAAGTCCTAATCGGCGAAAATATTCGTTTGGCGAGGAGTTTAGGGGCAAATTCGCATGTGATTAGCTTTTTACCGCATCCTGTGCAGTATTTTACCCATGAACAGAATTTTTTGCTCCTTGATGTCGATGAAAAAATCAGACTCCTCATGCAACTCGGCATCGATAGTTTAGAAATTTTGGACTTCGCCTCTATCGTAGAGCTCAGCGCGCACGATTTTTTTTACTCCAAGCTCCTAGCACTGAACCCTGTGGCCTTTGTTGTAGGCAAGAACTTTAATTTTGGCAAAAACGGAAGCGGTGATGCAGCGCTACTTGCCACACTCTGCTCAAAACACGGAATATCTTGTCATAGCATGGACTTGGCACAGACTGCAGGCCAACAATTTTCATCCAGCGCGATCCGAGACTGCATCCGAGTAGGAAATTTTCGCGATGCCAACGCAATGCTTGGACGCCCCTACACTTTAGCGGGTATAGTGGTTCGCGGTGCTGGGCTCGCGCGCCAGCTGCGCTGCCCCACGGCGAATGTAGCAGCACCCGATCAAGTGCTACCCGCTTGTGGTTCCTACGCAAGTATTGCGATTGTCGATGGGGAGCGCCACTTCGCGATTACCGCTGTGACGAAAACTCCGAGTACAGGGGCCCAAGCGCTACGACTTGAAACGCATGTACTGGCTGATGACATAGATTTTGATTTTTACGACAAATTCATGCAGATCCAGTTCTTGCATTTTATTCGGGCAGAGACGAAATTTTCGGATTTTCACGATCTTATGCATGCAATTCATGCAGATATTTCGATGGCAAAGCAGTTTCATGGAATTAGCGCGCTAGCGACGACTATTTCCAGTCGCTAGCGTACAAATCAGCTTTCCACTACACTCGTTGCACTTATAAGAACGTCCAGATTCATACTTATAAGCAAAACTCGGAAAATAGCGCTACGCGCTGCGAGGATATACCATGTCGAAAGCAGTCTACCCCTTTGTCGCTCAATATATCGATGGGAAACGTTGCTTGGTTGCGCGCAATTTTGTGGAAAGTTCGCACTGGATTTTACAGCATGCCTGCATAGAAAGCGGCGATGACGGCGGGCTGCTGCGAAACTTCGAGATGACGCTGCATGAGAACTATTTTAATGCTTGGTTGTTGCAAGCCATTAACGCCAACAGCATCAACGAAATATTGAGTTTGGCGCAAATTGCGGTTACAGGAAGCGACGGTGTATGGACAGCTTTTTGCAACGAACTGGAGCGCACAGCTCTTTGTGTACACTGGGTTTTCGCGGGAGCTCAAGGAGCGAATCTACACTGGGACGCTGAAGAAATTTACGTCTTTGGCGAAATGCCTGAATCGGCGACAGATCGCTTGGACGGGGTGCTCGACTTTTTGCTCAACAAGATTGATGGCGCAGAATTTGGACAAGGACGCCTATCGCTGCGCGTGCTCGACTTTGCGCTCTCGCTTGTTTTTGCAACTCACCCTGAGAACATGCCGACTTACGACGAATCGGCGTACTTTGGGCTGCGTTTTGAAAAATCTACTATTACGCTTGAATACGACGCTGAGCGCAGTGCTGTACTCTATGACGAATCGATAAAAAGCAAGAAACAGGCTACAGGTGATGTACAGAGTATGCCCGAGTGCGAGGCGCTTTTTGTGGCTCTATTAGATGAAGAGCAAAACTCTGCAAAGTTAGCAGCAGCCATTGAAGAGTGCAGCGCTCGCGCGCCCGACTTCTTGCTAAAAGCGATGCTATACTGTGTAACGCTTTACGACACAGCCTTGGATCCTGAACTCGTTTTAGCACTCAATAAGGTTAACGGCGAGCAGAAACAGGATGCTCTGTATTTGGTGAGTTTATATAATATTTATTCAAGAAACGAGAGAAAAACCCTACTTTTAGACCTATATCCTCGCGTTTTAACACTTTTTAAGCAAAGCCCGCAAAACTTACTCCGCTACAGCATTGAAATGGCAGAGCTTTTTTCGCTGCGTTTTGGCCTGCACAGCCGTGCAGCGCAAATTTTGTTGTCTATTAAAGGCAACGTAATGCAGCAGTTCTCCAACAATGAGCTTATCTCTTTTGCCTTTGCGCTACACTTGGCACAGCGAAGTAATCACGCCATTCACATCTTGCGCCGTAGGCTAAAACTTTGCAGTGAAACAC
>JBBAEA010000010.1:0-38805 GCA_041656175.1 Bradymonadales bacterium
CTTTTTTCTTTTGCAAAAAGAAAAAAGGTTCCCCCCGCGCAAAGCTCTCAATATGTTTAGTTAATGGCTGCAGTTAGTTTAAAATTTTGTTAGAGTGCTTACATAAGTCGGGGGTGCTTGTTATAGCCTGCCTCATACTTTGCGAGCAAGCTGAGTTAATGCCCAGCACATGAAGCTCTAAAAACGAAGTGCTAGAACCTAATATGAAGATGCAAAAAACGCCTAAACATTTCGACGAAATCGTCGCGCTGCTCGACAAGTACTTCCCTGATCCGCCCATACCTTTAAAACACAGCGATCCTTATACTTTGTTGGTCGCCGTGGTATTATCGGCGCAATGCACCGATGCGCGCGTTAATGCTACGACGCCGAAACTTTGGGAATTGGCCGATAATGTTTACGATATGGCAAAGCAAAGTGAAGAGAGTGTGCTCGAAATTGTTCGCCCTTGCGGGCTAGGGCCACAAAAGGCAAAGGCCGTTGTAGGGCTATCAAAAATAATTGTGGAGTCGCATAACGGCGTTGTGCCGAGTAAACGCGAAGCACTGGAAGCCTTGCCGGGCGTGGGGCGAAAGACTGCAAACGTCGTACTTTCGCATGCATTTGCTACGCCTGCATTCCCTGTGGATACACACATACAGCGCCTTGCAAACCGCTGGCAGTGGAGCGAGGGACGCAGTGCTTTAGCGGTAGAGCGCGACCTTACAGCGCTCTTTGAGCCGAGCAGCTGGGAGCGACGCCACCTGCAAATGATCTATTTTGGGCGCGAGTATTGTAAAGCAAAGGCACATAAAGCCGAAGAATGCCCTGCATGTAAGCTCTTTTTATAGCCTTTGTGCAGCAAGCGCAATTTAACGCTTCCATCACTGTTTGTTGAACTCAATGCCTATGCCATAAAAGATTTGTTCCCAAGCAGCGCGCTGGCTTTGCAGAGTATCGAAGGCGGCCATATCAAAGCCGATGATGGCGCGCTTTTGACTTTTGCTGCAGTTTGCGATGGTGGTGTTTTGCATGCTTAAGCAGCGTTTTGCGTCGCCCCAATCCGCAATTGCGGATGGACGCGTGCTTCCAGAGCCGGTTGCTTTGCGTAGTCGATTGTTGGGGCCACACTCATTAATTCTGCGATCCATCGAGATCACAGGTGTTTTAAAACACGCGCCTATAGCCCCATTTTCGGGTTCACAGCGCTCTTGTGCTTCGGCCAAAAGATGCGCGTCGAAGTAGTCTAAAATAAGTGGAGTTTTGCTCTTCCAAAGATCTTTGAGCGCCTTAGTTTGTAGATCGCATTTTTGGGCACAAACCCCGCCGTGCCAAAGTATGACGTCGTTTTGGGCAGGCAGCGATGTTGGAGAAACGGTTTGTACGCCAATGTTTTCGGGGAGTGCTGCGCCTAGCGCCAAATGTGGAGAGAAGATGCGCGTTTCGGGACGCGTGTGCTCGTCCCAAGCGCATGCAGCCGCCTCTACGATAGTTAGCATCTGTGCGCCTTTGTGGTAAGCAAACACCTTAGAAGCCAAGCTCTCTATGCCTTTATCGTTGTAAGCGCTAACGCGTATAAACAGCGGTTTATCGCCTAAAGGGAGTGTGTGTCTAGTTTCGTTAGTCTCGGCGATGACGCGCCACGCGTTTTGACCATCATCGCTTTGCCAGATCCGGTAGCCTGTGGCACCTTTACTCTGCTCCCATTTGGCAACAACGCTGTTATTGCTCGCCGCGAGTAGCGATTGCATGCGAACAGTTTGTGGTGGGGGGCTTTGGAGGTTATCGCCAGAGAAACTTCGAACAATGCGATCAATGGCAGCGCGCGTCGCCTTTTTTTGGCGCATGCCGTTAACGATAAGCGAGAAAGCGTAGACTCTAGAATCATGTGTGTTTACCAAAAAACCGCTACCCGCAATGACGTCGCGCAAGGTTCCAGATTTTACCAAAACGCGCCCTCTTGTTTCCTCACTGTTTAACCTACCGCCGTATGTACCATCGTAGGCTGCAATAGATAATGAAGCAGCCCAAGGGGCGGCGAGTGGGCTCTTTAGCATGTGTATGGTAAGCGCGGTCAAGAACTCTGCCGAAAACCTGTTATCGTGTGAAAGACCAGAGCCATCCATAATTTGCAGGCCTTTAGTGTCGATGCCGACATCCTTTAACCACGCACGCACCGCACGAGCGCCAGCTTCAAAGTTGCTCTTTTTTTCGAGTTTCGCACCCAAAGCCATGAGTAGCATATCGGCGTATTCGTTGTGGCTAACGCGGTTTATGGGCACTAGCATTTCGGAGAGTCGCGGGGAGTACCAGGTGGCTATGGGCTTTCCCGTTGCCTTGACGCTGTTTCTTCTCAGTATGGATTTGTAGCTAAGCTTCTCTGCTCTCAGTAGCACGCCTAAGCGTTTTGCCACTGCTTGTAGGTGTGCATTGCTATCGAGAGTTGCGGTAGGGACGCCGCCGTAGACTACGCGTCCTGCAAGGTTAATGTTTCCGTCTATGCGCGTGATTCCTGCATCTTTTATTTGCTTGATGAGCTCGCGAAGTGGAAGATCCCCGCTGTTGTAAAAGCGCGTAGACCACGAAAAGTCGTGATCAATGTCTATGTTTAAATTACCTTTAAGAACGCCGTTTTTTCCTATTTTGCCGTCGACGTAGACTTGGGTAACGAACTGGTGCTCTGACCCCAAGATGCCAAGTGCCGCCGCAGTGGTCAGCATTTTCATGTTGGAGGCAGGCTTAAGAGCTTGCTTAGATTTACGCTCATAAACTCGTTGCCCTGTTTCGACATCAACAATGAGGATGCCAATATTGGTGTTTCGCAACGCTTTTTCGTTTAAAATTCCATTAATTCTCTGTGAAATCGTTTTTAATTGCTCCGCGCCAAGTTCAGCAGGAATAAAGCTCGTCTTGGCTTGTTCTGGGGCATTATCGCGTTCGACCAAGTCTAAGATTTGATCGACATCGCTTTGGGCGACATGTGCTACAACGTTAACAGGCTGTCGTCTTGCATCCAGTTCCCTAAATTTCGGGCCTTCCTCTTGTGAAAACCCTTCTCCAACGCTTGTCGTCAGTGCAAGTGCCAGTATGGCAAATTTAAATCCTAACTTTCCTCTACTCATAGACTCCTCTGCACCCCCCTTTGTGCTCAGTTTTACACCAAGTCAACGCAAAACCAAAATTCGCGCCTTTAAGCCTTGCTTTTTAGCATAGCTGATTATCATTATAGTTTGGGGCTAGAGGCTGTGAACGAATTATTCTTTGACAGCCGAGCAGAAAACGGACTTTTTGGGGGAAGCATAGAGTTTGACTATGAAACAAATTCAGAGGGGGGAGCCTGAGACCCCGCGAAAAAATGCGCAAAAGCTGCACGCCTTGTGCTGGATGCGCGGTGAGCAAATACAGCGCAAGGCGTCTTGCAGCTTTTAGCGCATTTTGAGTGAGGCTCAGGCGCGGGGGAGACTTCCCCCACAAAAACAAAATTATTTATATTTTAATGCTTAAACGCTAACAAAGTACATAGAATGCCTGCAAATATCGAAGAAAATACCCAAATTAAAAAATTATTGCTCATAGCTGTCGAAAACGTTGTGCTTTTTCCGCAACAAGTTTTGAGCGTCAACGAAATTTCGGCGGGGATGCTAAAGGCCATTGAGGAGGCGGTAAAGCGCAATGAACTCATCTATTTCGCGCCTGTACGGGAGGGCGCAGAGGTAGAGGATGTTGAGGATTTAGGGCCTATAGTCGTGCGTGCAAACGTGGTAAAAGTCTTGAAATCACCGCGTAATAGCTACTCGGTGGTGCTTCATGGCTCGAAACGGATGCGGCCTGTGGAAATGGAATACGAAGGGAATTTCGTATTTTTGAGCGCGGTGCCGGTGCATGAGGAGGGCTTATTGGCGGATGGGCCAGAAGCGGTAGAAGATTTCGCACTTTGGGAGAGCGTAAAGAAAGCGGCGCGTCGGCTTTTAGACACGGTTAGCGACATCGACAAGGATTTGGGCAAGCTCTTTGGTGCCATCAAGGAGCAGGGGCAGTTTTGCGATTTGGTGGGGGGAGCGGTGGACTTTAGCTTCGAGGAGAAGCTGGGGATTTTGTATGCATTGTCGGTGCGGGAGCGCTTGCAGCAAGTACTTCGACTCCTTCTAAAACGCGTGGAAATACATACAATCTCGCATAAAATTCATAGTCAGGTCAAAGAAGAGATAGATAAAACGCAAAAAGAGTTCTTCCTGCGACATCAGCTAAAGGCGATTAAAGATCAGCTCGGAGAGGATAATTTCGAGGTTCTGGAGCTGGATGAGCTGCGCGAAAAGGTCGAGAGCCTTGATTTACCAGATGATGTGCGGGAGCGTTGCCATAAGCAGCTTTCGCGGCTACGGTTGATGCAAGCGGCAAGTCCTGAATATAGTGTGACGCGTAACTACCTTGAGACGCTGCTGGAGATTCCGTGGCGTATCCGTAGCGAAGATGATTTGTCGATTACGCGTGCGCGGCGAATTTTGGACGAAGATCACTATGATTTGGAGACAGTAAAGAAGCGAATCATCGAATTTTTGGCGGTTCTGAGTTTAAAGAAAGATTTGAAGGGGCCAATACTGTGTTTGCATGGGCCTCCTGGAGTGGGTAAAACGAGTTTGGGCAAGTCGGTTGCTCGAGCGCTGGGGCGTAAATTTTACCGTTTTAGTTTGGGCGGTATGCATGATGAATCCGAAATTCGTGGGCATAGGCGGACGTATGTCGGCGCGTTGCCAGGACGTATTGTTCAGGCGCTGCGCAAGGTAAAGACTATAAACCCTGTGATTATGCTTGATGAAATCGATAAGGTTGGGAAGGATTTCCGGGGCGACCCATCGAGTGCTTTGCTTGAGGTTTTGGATCCAGAGCAAAATTTTGCCTTTTCGGATCATTATGTCGAGCTTCCTGTGGATTTGTCGCAGGTTTTGTTCATCGCTACGGCCAATCAGCTAGACACCATCGCGCCACCGCTACGCGATCGCATGGAAATTATCGAAATTCCCGGCTATACGCATCACGATAAGGTTGAAATTGCGCGCCAGTTCTTGATTCCCAAGCTCTTAGAAAACCACGGCATCACCGAGTCTCACATCGAAATTGATAATGATTCTTTGAACATGGTTATTAACAATCACACGCGCGAAGCGGGAGTGCGTGGTTTAGAGCAGCGACTTGCGGAGCTTTGCCGTAATGCCGCTGTGGGTGTAGCCAACGCGCGAGATAAGGGCGAGGATGAGCCTAAACTTTCGGTTAATGTCGAGAAACTCAACGAGATTTTGGGACCCATACGTTTTGAGTACGAAGTTGCACAGCGAACCGCAGTTTCGGGCGTTTCGACGGGACTGGCGTGGACGGCAAGCGGTGGAGATATTTTGTTTATCGAAGTGAGCTCAATGCCTGGCAAGGGGGATTTGGTGATTACGGGTAAGCTCGGCGACGTGATGCAGGAATCCGTCCGTGCGGCGCTCTCCTATATTCGCAGTCATTACGAAGAATTCGATTTAGAAGAGAACTTCAATAAGAACATCGATATTCACCTGCACATTCCAGCTGGCGCTATTCCCAAAGATGGGCCTTCGGCTGGCATCACGATCTTTGGCGCCCTCTTGAGTTTATTCCAGAACCGACGCGTTCGCCCAGATATCGCCATGACCGGCGAGATTACGCTGCGAGGGCATGTGTTGCCGGTGGGGGGGATTAAAGAGAAGGTGTTAGCGGCGCACCGCGCTGGTATACGCAAGATCATTATGCCCGCACGAAATGAGCGCGATCTCGTCGAAGTAAAGGACGAAATTCGCAACGACATGGAGTTTAACTTCGTTTCGTCGGTAGCAGAGATCTTACCCCTTATTTTCGTTTAATCTATACAACAGTGCGTTCTAAGGGCGAAAGCCTATAGACGGGTTTTGCTGCGCTAGCCTTGGTCAATAGCTGTAGGGGCAGCTTTCAAACCTGCCCTAGCGAGCATTCAAAATAAAAGCCAAAAAACGAATATGAGACCTTTGCAACGGCTAGAAATTGTGAATTTAATTTTACAAATCCGATACAGTTTTAAACAAAATGAGACATTCTGTAGAGAAATATAAGCTTAAAGACTAATAAAATAAGGCAAGGTGAAGATAGAATGACATTTTATTCGAAAAGTGCTTAAAAGAGTGCTTTCTTTGGGGAAGGGGGAAACATCTTTTCTTTGGCACAAAGAAAAGGGTTTCCCCCCGTGCAAAGCTCTCTTACTTTGATTCTCTCAAGGCTGTTGTTTTGTTTAATCTTGCGTAGATTTTTCGTATCGCTGGATTAACCTTGCCGCTCGCGATTGTTTCCCACCAGATCGCGCCATAGTGATGGCTTGGGTAAGGTTAAAGCGCGGGTCATCGTCTTTGCTCGGTACGAAGCATGGGGTTGGGGCGCTTTGTGCTTGCAGTTTTTCGCGTTCTTCGGCGCTGCTATTGATGTAGTCGGCTGCCGGCATATCAATTTGGCGCGCTTGTTTTTGTTCATCGCCAGTGGTTTCGAGTTTACCAAACAGTGTTTCGAGTTGCGCGACAAAGCCCGCGCCAGGTTCGTTGTGTCGTTGGTGGTAGTGGAATCGGGCGAGGTATCCGTTGTACTCCTTGAACTTGGAGGCGTCGTGGCAGTAGGTGTCGTAGCTAGGGCCGTTGACAGGGAAGATGCGTGGTATTTGTGCGTGTTTTTGTAACACGTTCATCAACGCGTCTAGCGCTTGCATTTGCTCTGGGTGGTAAACGGGTTGGGAAGCGAGGGAGCCCGCGACATCAGCCTTTGCAAAGCCGCGTCGTCTAAGCCAGCGTCGCTCATCCATATCGAGCTGATATTGCAGCAGAACGTTTTCGACTTCGATGCCAATGCATTGGAGCATTTTGGGGTAATCGATGGATTCGTTGGTGGGGCAAAAACCGACTTCTTTGAGTGGATCGGCCCACTGAATAATGAGGGATTTGCCCTTTGCGCCGCGTGAAGAATCGATAGAGAAGTGCGCGCGTATCCTAGCTCCACCGTAAACGCGTTCTCGCGTTTCGCGATCCATCTCGGGCATCGATAAAAAGCAAGCGATCTTTGGTTCAACGACCTTAAGACTTGGATTTTTGACGAACATACGCGCAACGATGGTGTCGTTGCATGGAATTTCTTCATCGCCAATAATAAGTCCCCCCAAGCCACTGCGCTCAAGCGCCATCATACAAATCATGGTCGATGGTCCGAGTCTACCATCTTGTAGCAAACCGTGTTCTCGCTGAAAATCGAGCGTCCACGCAATGACGCCATCATCATCTAGATCCCACACTGGGTTGGCACTGGGTACAGCACCTCGCCAGAAGATTTGTCTTGCTCTTGTATTAAAGGCTTTAGCCGCTTGGATTTGGTCTGTGTTAAGGCTTTGCATAATGACTCAGTTTTTGCATAAAACACATGATATACAGCGTTTTTGTTTATTCAGAATTTTGCTTAGCAATGCTTACGTAGTCGCTAGCGCGCCTGTAATTCGCGTCGACAGAAGTCACAAAGATAAGCGCCAACAAACGGTTTTGAGGAATTAGCCGCTTCTTTCATGGGCATGCCACAGATATCGCATTGCTGAAGTTTACGACGTTCCTCCACGAGATCAACGAGCTCTTGGCTGTGATCTGAGCCATGGCGTAGTATGATATCGAAGTATGAGCCAAAGAAGCTGCGAAGATTGAAGAATTTGGGTATTGATTTTTTCTTTTCGGCCATGTTGCTAACTTATGAGTTATGCTAAGGTAAGCTCTGGATAATCCGATGTTAATGAGAATTACTAAAGAAAAAACGAGTTATGCGGCGCTGTTTCGCACAAAAGCATGAGTTTATAACGAAAGTCGATTTTTTATAGAAGATAGCTCATCGGAGCTAAGTCCAGCCGCATTTTGTATGGTAATGGATTCTGTTGCACCGCTTTGTCGATCCACTCCTTGTATGCTCACGATGCCGTCGGAGTCGATACAGAATTGCACTTCGATGCGTGCCTTTCCTGCGGGCGCTCGCGGTATACCCGATAGTATGAATTGCCCAAGCGTTGCATACTCCGAGGCAACCGGCGAGTCTCCTTGTGTGATGGTAATGGTAACGAATTCTTGGTTATCTTCGGTAGTGGTAAATATTTTAGACGCACGCGTAGGTATGGATGTATTTCGCTCAATAATCGTAGACACGCGATTACCCGCCACACGCACGCCGAGATTAAGTGGCGTAACGTCGAGCAGTATGAGCTCTTGTATATCGCCGCCAAGTATACCAGACTGCACGGCAGCTCCCAATGCAACAGCCTCATCGGGGTTCACACTTCGCGCTGGTTTTTTCTGAAATATTTCTCTTACCTTGTTGTAGATGATAGGCATACGCGTCATACCACCAACGAGCAACACATCAGTGATGTCTTCGCGTTTTAGCTCGGATTGCTCAAGAGCATCGAGGCATGGCGCTTCCAGTTGTTTGACGAGATCAATCACGAGCTCTTCGAGCTCTTCGCGCGTCATGGGTAGCGATAAGTGTATGGGGCCACTGGCTCCCATAGCGAGGAAGGGCAGGTTAACACTGGACTCACGCATGGTCGAGAGCTCGCATTTAAGCGTTTCGGCAGCTTCGCGAACACGTTGAACGGCCATTTTGTCTAACCTAACATCAACGCCAGATTCCTCTTTGAACTTGTCACAGATATAGTGAAAAAGAACGTCATCGAAATCGTTGCCACCGAGGTGGTTATTGCCCGCGGTAGCCTTTACTTTAAAAGTGCCTTCACGAAGTTCGAGTACCGAGACATCGAAAGTGCCACCACCGAGGTCAAATACAATGATATGCCCATGACCCTTATTGCGGTAACCAAAAGATAAGGCGGCTAGGGTTGGCTCGTTCATGATACGCCTAACCTTGAGCCCCGCGAGTGTGGCAGAATCACGTGTTGCTTGGCGCTGCGCATCATTGAAGTAGGCTGGTACAGCAATGACGACTTCGTCGACTTTTTCACCTAAGTAGGCTTCAGCCGATGTTTTGAGCTTTTCTATGATGAGCGCAGATATTTCTTGCGGACTCAATACTTCCTGTCCCACTTTAAGCCATGCATCGCCGTTTTTATTGGGCACAATTTCACAGCTAAAGCTGGCTTTTAGCTCTTGAACAATGTTGTCACTATATCTGCTCCCTATAAGCCTCTTAACGCCACTAACCGTTCTATCGGGATTGATGGCAGCTTGTCTTTTAGCCTGCTGACCAACGTTTCTCTCCCCCCGCGCGTTAAAAGCAACCATCGATGGCGTCGTGCGCATCCCTTCGGCATTAACAATGATGTTAGGCTCTCCGTTCTCTATAGTAGATACGCAAGAATTGGTAGTGCCAAGATCGATCCCTATGATTCGTCCCATTCAAACTCCTAGTACAAGTGCGCTAAAGCTAGCCCAAGCCAGCATGAGCTCTTGCTTTCGCGTATACTACATAATAATTGCCTTAAATGCACGTTCGATGCAAGCGCAAACCCTCGCTTGCTCAAGCCCCAAAGCAAACGCATCAAGTCTTGTGCCAGCGATGCTACGAAATAGCGCCTAGTTCGCTTTAGGCTTTAAACGCTCCGCCAAACGCGAAAAGAAACCCTTAGCTTGTTCACTGCTTTTTTCCACACGCATACTTGCCAAGCGCAAGAGGCGCTGTGCATCGGTGTGTTGTGGATTAATTTTGAGCGCAGACTCCAAGTGCAATTGTGCTTCGTTAAATTGCTCTGATTCGAAGTAGATATTGCCTAAATAATATAGCGCCCAAAAGCCGGTTTTAGCTGGCCCACTATGTCTAGCAATGAGCTGTTGCAATTTTGTAATGCATTCAGCTCCTGACTTATCCTTATGAAGGTACTCGCTCCAAACCGCATTAGCAGCAATCTCAACGCTTTCGGGGTCGAGTGATGCAGCGTAGTTTAAAATACTGACAGCCTCCGCGGTTTGTTTCATGTCCAGTTTTTTGCGACCGAGTTGTAAAAGCGCCTGCGGGCTTTGGTTAGCAAGATTTTGGTCAATGGGGGGGGGGGCATTTTGCTCTGCAATGAGCTCACTGAGCTTCCTAGCAACGCTCGGGCTCGCGACAGCGACGTAGTCACTTTGACTAACACCGTTAGTCTTTTTCGGCGTGGCAGCAGCGGGAGACGATTTGGGTTTTGTAACAGCTGAGTATATTGCGCTAATGCGGCTGCTCGAACGATATTGCCCAGTAACAGGCTTTTGTGGCATCTCTTCTTCATGAAGCGATTTCTTATCTTCATGAAGCGATTTCTTAGCCTCTTGCGGTGCAGCGACGGTTTTGACTTCACTATGAGGAGCCCCACGCACTGCACTTTGCTCCCGCTTTAAGACAGCAGGATAATTCGTGTTCATGAGCATGAGTAAATCAGTCGATAGCTTTGTGATTTTGGGATTTTGAAGTTTGGCAAATCTATCGCTGTGATACTTCTTGATCCAAAGATAATATGCCTCCTCCAGCGCTTTAGCTCCACAGGCTTTCTCGACTCCCAAAACCTTGTGAATGTCGCCGGCTTCAAGCTGCGTATGCAAATCTTTGAGCTGAGCGTAAATGCGTTCTTCTTCGGGGCTTTCCTCCTTTCTTGAATATGGCTTAAACTCTTCATCCCCAAGGTTTGCGTCATATACAATGCTCAATTCGCCCATAAACGGAGTATCGCTAAAAGCGATAGCATCGGAGATTTTTGCAAAAAATATATCCCTACAAACCGCTTCGATGTTTGGCCCCGAGAGCTTGATCAAATCGTGTAGCTTTACATCACCTTTGCAGTGATCCCACCACAACATTGAAGGGTCCACCGTTTCGGCCAAAGGGAACTGATCTCTTTGTACGGGGTACTGCTCCATATGATGCCCAAGCTGAAGCATCAACACGTTGAAGGGGTAGTGCGAAAACACGCCCTGATTTACAATCTGTTCTAGATCCACACACGTAGTGCCATGCGCGACTTTTGCTTTGCTATCAAATTCAAAGCTCCCGTCTGCCCAAGCTAAGGCGCTTTTGACCTGCACATCCTTAACGGTAGGGCAAAGTTTCCCATCACAGAGCTCAAGGCGGAGAGTTTGGTTTTGTGACTGTAACTTTAGCACACCTGTCGCCTTAAAGCGCGACATCAGCATTAAGAGACGCGGGACTTTGACTGCCTCTATAAAACCGCTTAAGCAATCCTTAAGTCTGTAGTGAATGACCCAGCGATTATTGTCTAAAGGCTTAAAAGGCGCTGCTTGCGCAAAATCTACTTCGTACGCGTCACGGGGTTCCTGTAAATACGCGTCAAATAAATCGGAAATATCTTGACCCTGCTGCGCGCTAGTTTTGCTAGGTATTGACGGTGAAACAATTTTGTTTTGCAGCCTATCCTCTGCTTCAGCTCCATCTTTGTCGAGGAATAACGAAGGCGTGTTTGTATCTAGCACAAAAGCAGCTCTAGCCTTCTTGCTAAGGTCCTCCCTGCTTCCCAAAGAAGAGCTAATGCGTAGCTGGCTATTGTGATTGACGTCGGACTCCACGTATGCCTCTAAGTTCAACACCAAATTCTTAGCCACTACCCCTTCAACGAAAAGTTGCGGAAATTCTTTTTGTATCGCCGCCAATAATACAGCAGGATCAGCACCAAACGAAATGCACTTCATCTGGGGATAATGGTTGTTGAGCAAGCGCTTTTCTTCCAATGTGGGGTCTAAAAACACAGCGGTAACAGCCTGAAGTTGCAACTGGCTCGCTACAGGCCATAACTGCACGAGCTCCCCCTTCCACGCTAACGCGGAGACAAAGACGAAGTCGTAGTTATTTCGCAGCAAAAGCTCGCTTGCTTGCGCCCACACTGCAGCATGTTCTAAACTCGCAAGCTCCAGACCATTTTTTAAGATGGAAAATAGAGCGCTTTCGACGACACATAAGACTCGCATTCTCTGTTCCTACTCAGTTCGTTCATGACAAAATATGACGATAGACGCGCAACAAGTGCGATACTGGCAGTATCGCTAGGCATGCTCTGAATTTAAGCTTTTTATTTTTGTGGGGGGGGAAGTTTCCCCCTACGCCGCAACCCCTCGCCGTGCGCGGGTTTGCGTCTACCCCCTCAACGGGGGGCCAGCCCCCCGTAACGCCCCCGAAACGTTTGTTCAGAGCTTCCCTGGTTAATGACATCATTGCACAGCGACTCAAAACTCCAATCGTGGTTATGCAGATTTAGAGCGCGCGGCCTCTATAATCTACATCCTACTCAGCTCAAGTTCAAGCTCCTTGCGCGCAGAGGGTGAAAGTATTCGAGCGCGCTGCAAATAAATCTCCATAGATTCACGCGCCAAGCCTTTTTTTCCCATATCCCTATAAAGGAAAGCTAGACGCAAATAAATATCGGCCGAATCCTGTAGCCCGATAATTCCTGTACTCTCTCTTTGTGCAAAATCGAGATCACGCGAGGCTTCTAAGGCACTTAGCGCCTCCTTCGCTTTATGCTGTTTGAGTAATATTACTCCCTCTAAATAATAAATCGCCGCATCAGGTTCAGCAAAACTCCGTAATCGTTGAATCTCTTTATAGGAAGCCTTGTCGTCTCCTAGCTCGTACAAAAAGATGGCATATTGACTGGAAAGCTCCGCTTCGTCACTTTTTATCGCTAGTGCCGACTTAAAGTCCTCACGCGCTTCCCCCTTTCGTCGGTTTGTTTTAAAGAGTAAAGCGCGTTGCATATACGCCGCTGCTAGCATTGCTGCCTCATCGCTGTTGCTCTTTACCGCCCCGTCTCCCTGGTAGCGTTCGATAACAGCAGAAAACGCTCGCATCGCTTCATTGCGCCGATCCAAGTCTAGCAAGGTTAAACCTAGACCGTATTGCGCCTTCAATGTACTGGGATCTATTTCGATAGCACGCTGGAAGTTTTGGGCTGCAAGATCCTTATTGCCCAGTTCCATGTTGCATCGACCCAAGTAATATTGGGCATTGGCATCCATCGGGTTTTGGCTCAGCACCGTTTCAAAGTATTGTTTCGATGCTTCAAACATGCCGCTATCAAAATATAGCAAAGCCATGAACGACGTATACCTCAGCCGACTCTGATCTTTGAGTATGGCCTCTGTCATCAGCTCAATCGCCTTCTTGAGCTTGCCCTGCTCATAGAGCAAGCGTGCGTGCGAGTAAAGGTGATTAGGGAGCACAAACTTGCGCGCTTCTAATGCTTCGATTGCGCGCTCTGCCGCTTCATAGTCTTTACTAAGTACTGCTAAACTAAGCCGATCTGAAAGATATCGCAGTCGTGCGGGATCGCGCTCGATAGCGCTTTCATTGAGATCCCACGCCTCCTTATGCATGCCCATCGATCTGTAACTAGCACCTAAGCATAAAAACTGCTCTACCAATGTCGCGCTCTGCGCCATACGTTTGAGCTCATTGACACCCATATTTCGTTTTACAGGATCGTCGCTTTTCGTCGATAAGTAGTGAACCGCAAATTTTGTCATCCAATCGTTTGGCGCTAAACGCTCAGCCGTCAGTATGTCTATTTCAGCTTTCCCATACTCTTCACGCATCATATGTGCTAAACCCTGAAACAACCATAGCTTCGCATCACTCGATGAGAGCTGCATCGCCTTAGCAATCGATTCACTCAAAAGTTTATAACTGCTCTCATCTATGCTGCTATCGCCCTCAAGTAATAAACCTGTATGAATGTGTTTCAATATACTCGCTATCAAGGCATGGTGAAAACTCATATTTTCTGCATCAGACTCTAGCGCTTTAAGAAAATAATCAATGCTTTGGCTGTACTCTTGTGGCACAAAATACGACTCCAACAAGGCTTTAACGAATCTAAGTTCATCTTTATGCTCTTCCATAGAACTTTGAGCAAGCTTGCGGGCGTCTTCCCACTTGCTGTGCATGATCAAGGAGCTGATAAGCGTGAGTTTAGCCTCGATCACATCGCTCTTTGCAAGCTCGTCTCTCTTCAAAACCGCTGTTAGCCTAGCTTCACTGTCGTCAAACTTCAGTGCCTGCATCTCCGCCTTGGCGAGCATAATGCTAGCCGCAACAAAGTCGGGTTCCACGGCTAAAAATGATTCTAAAAGCGAAATGGCTTCGTCGTTTCGACCTAGTTTTTGCAATAAGTCCGCACGCCAAATTTGCGCGATCTTCGCGTTTTCATCCACTTTCTCTAAAAGCTTAAGAGCCTCTTTTGCCAAAGTCTGCATTTCCGAGTCAAAGCGGCCTAAATTCCATTCCCTATGCACGGCTATATACAAAGACATGGCCCGCACGAGCAAAGCATCTGCCGCTTGCGGTGAATTCGCGTCGATTTTATCAAGCCAAGATGCCGCCGTTTTATGCTCATTCTGATAAGCAGCATACGCTCCCAAACCTAGAGCACACCACCCACCCTGACACGCCTCTGTCAATGTCTCCGCATATTCCTTCGCTCGTTGCTCGCCGCCACCGAGCTCTCTTGCATAGTGCACTAAACCCAAACCCATTGCGGCCAAGTACGCAGCTTGCAGATCTTGACGCACTTGCGGATCCTGCGACTCTTTAAGCTCTCCCATCACAGCCTTGATAAAGCCTAAATACAACTCAGGTTTATGCGATTTTACTTGCGACCATGCCTCGCTAAGCTCAAAAGGCTTCGCTGCTTTCGTTACGCTCGTTTCTGCGGGAAGCTGATCCATTTCTTGAGGTGAAAAAGTCAAAATGTAAGCAACAAGTCCTGCTAACCCTAACAACGCAAGCAAAATCAAGACTTTCTTTAGCGAAAAAGCGCGTTTCTTTCTCGCCTCCTTCTTAGGAGTTTCTGTCTTGATCGCCTGCATCTGGCCAAGAGCTGCTGCGCCATCTCCCTCCACACCAGCAGTTAAAGCATCTTCGCTCTTTCTTTGTATGCTTGAGAGCTCAAAAAACATCTCCTCGCTGTTCGAGGAGTCAAAGGTTTTATCCTCTTTTTCTCCGTGAGTTTCGATGTTTTTTGTTGGTTCTACGGTTTTTGTGGCGTTTGACTGTATTTTATGCTGCTCAAGTAAGAAGTTTTCTAGCTCTATAGGCATAGACTCATCAGCCCCGTTGCCCTGCGCAAACTGACTATTTACCCCCACAATCTCGCCGTAGCCTTGCGCTACGCTCGTCGCTTGCTTGCCAGAATCATTCAAGCCCGTAAAAAACACATCGGATGGAGTTGTGGCAGCCGTAGCTTGCTTTTTTTCCTCGTCGCGTTGTGCCGAAAACAGCGAAAGCAGTCCTAGTGGGTCTTCGTCATGGCCAAGCACTGGCTCTGATTGAGGGTTCATTTCCTTAGCAAAGGGACTTGGCGATGAGTCGGAGAAATTGAGAAATAACGATTTTCCCAAAGGCAGGGGGCTATCAGCAATCTCATCCCTCAGCGAGGTATCGGGCGTTTTCGGTATAGGCAAGTCCCCTGTAGCAGAAGCGATCTTGGGTTTTGGCAGCGCTTCTGATGGCGCGACAATCTTGGGCTTTGGCAGCGCTTCTGATGGCGCGACAATCTTGGGTTTTGGCAGCGCTTCTGATGGCGCGACAATCTTGGGTTTTGGCAGCGCCTCTGATGGCGCGACAATCTTGGGTTTTGGCAGCGCCTCTGATGGCGCGATAATCTTAGGTTTTGGCAACGCCTCAGATGCTGCGGCAACCTTGGGCTTTGGCAGCGCTTCAAGACTGTCTTCTACAGAGTTCTTCTCCTCTTTCACCGATTCACGCTTTTCAAGCTCGACTTTTTCCAACAAGCGATGCAGACTCATCGACGAGGGTGTTGCCGCGATCGTTTTTGCACGCGAATACGGCTTATCTTCTGCTGCATTCAAGTCATTATTCGTCGCAGTAAATGCCTTCGGGAGTGGAAAGTCATCCGAAGGTTCAGCCAAGGCCGGCGCGTCCGAGAAGTGCAAACGCTCAAACTCGTCGACTTTCTCTATATCGTGCAAAGACGTCGAAATCGTTATGGTACTCGCACTCTTGCGTTTCAATGGCGCTGCTTCTGGTAGCTCGCTGCCATCGCCCAAAGTTTGGTTGGAGGCAAAAATCCCTAAGGGATCAGGGTCAAAGTTAATCGCCTCAAAGCTATCCTCTCCACGCGCTAAGTTCTCGTATATGCTCCCAGCGTAGGGCACAAAGTTCTCGCCATCATCAGACACCTCGACGTCCTCGGTCGCTCCAAGCACCCTCACACTCAAGGCCTCCAAGCTCATGGGCCCAGAGATTAAGCCAAATTCTCGTAAATACAGTCGTTCTTTTTGTGGCATAGCCAAACCTCAGTACCGCGTAGCAACAAGCTGCACACTCCAAGTGCGCAGTATTTGCAACATAACACTTTTTCTTTGACTGCGCAGCATATTGACAGCCATCATATGGCAGTTCTCACGCAAAACTATCTTTTATAAACAGCTAAACCAACGCCACAAACTGTTCATGCTTTGTGTGAGTAAATCTTTCATGCTCAAACGGAAAGTATATTTATGGACATGTGTATACATCTTCCAATCCCAATGCAAAAGAAGCAAGGTTTTCATTTGCCTTGAGTTTACAAAAATATTCTTTCGTAAACGATGTAGCGCCTAGCAAAAAGTCTTTAATATTTTCATTAGCAGAGATCTTTGAAAAATCCCAAACGGATATGTCCTGATTAAAAGCTTTAGCTTTAGTAAACATATTCGTCATATTCGTTGCGCTGCTTGTGTTCCAATTATCAATGGGATAATTAAAGTTAACGCAATCTTTAAACATATTTGAGAAGTTCTCAACTTTAGACGTATTCAGGCGATTTAGAGGTTGATTATACACTTTATTGCCTTCAAACATAGAGGACATATTTGTTACATTTCTTGTATCCCAATTTTCTATACTCTGATTAAAAAACGAATTTGCAAATAGCCCATAAACCGAAGTAAGTAAATTAGCATTGGGTACATCTAGACCTGATATAGCAATACTTTTAGTATTAAAAACGCAATCAGTAATTCCTACTGGTCCAAAGGTAAGTATAGCAACGAGTTGAGCTTTCGTAGGATCAACTATGCACTTGCCGAGAACCGGGAGATTACCAAATCTGTCATACTTACCCGTAATTTTGACTGAATGAAAGCGCACTCCGCTTACATTATACTGGTGTTCTAGCTTAACAGTAGCGCAATTACTTTCATCGATCGTGAGGCTAGTTTGGTCGCCCCACTCAATTTTTGCACGAATATCACACTTATCACCAATATAGGGAAGAATTAGAGTATTGGCGAGAGGTTGGACGAGCCAAATGCTATCGAAAACTTTACTAACACATCTTCCGTCGCTTCTACAAAACTCACCATCTTCAGCTTCGGGGAACTCGCACTCACTGTCATCAGTACAACGAACAGAGCACTTGTAATCAATGGCGGAATCGCAAAATCCATCGACTCCTTCGCTTGGGCCTTCGCAATCGCTGTCGAGCAAGCAATCCACTTGTTCACAAGTTCCTCCTTTGCACTGTAAATGTGGAGGACATGCTGGGCCTGTGCCGCAATAACATTCACCATTTGAGCATGTATCAGTCTTTTCGCTGCATATTTTCGAGTTTTCTTCCCCCTTACATCCACCGCAATGCTCTGCGTTATTATTAATATCTACACATTGTTCGTCACAAATAATCGTGGGCGCAGGACATGACAGTGTACAAACTCCATTATTACAAACAAAGCCAGAGTCACAGCGTTTACCTTCACCTTTCGATGTACAACCACCACAGTTATTAATATCACGATCGGTGTCTACACATTGTTCGTCACAAATAATCGTGGGCGCAGGACATGACATTGTACAAGCTCCTTCACTACAAACAAAACCAGAGTCACAACGCCTACCTTCACCATCCAATGTACAACCGCCACAGTTATTAATATCACGGCTAGTATCAACACACTGACCACCACAAGAGCCTCACTCAAAATGCGCGAAAAGCTGCAAAACGCTTTGCGGTGTATTTGCTCACCGCGCATCCACCGCAAGGCGTGCAGCTTTTGCGCATTTTTACGCGGGGTCTCTGGCTACCCCCCAAAAAAGAAGCGCTAAATCGTTCAAAGAGAGCAAAAAAAAAGCTAGCGAAAAGTCAAGGAAAATCCTTGAGTGTTCAAAATAAAGTCAATAAAATCAATGGCTTGCGGAAAAACGAGTTCTAAAAGCGATCGTCCTTAGCGCGTTGTTGCCCTGAGCCTCACCCGTAGCTCAAATGCTCCCAAGGGTTGCTCTCCAAAATCGCTTCGGGGGCGTTACGGGGGCTTGAGCCCCCGTAGAGGGGGTAGACGCAAACCCGCGCACAGCGCGGGGTTGCGGCGTAGGGGGAGACTTCCCCCAGCAAAGAAAAAGGCATAAATATTGAAATATTCAGAGACTTTTTCGCAGCAGTACTTCAGGTCTGGAGTGTACACGTCGCTTGATTTTGCCGATAATGCGCTATAGGAGCTAGGTGGGGGATGGTTGGAGGAGGTGTATATGTCTAAAAGATCGTTGATCGGCCATGAAATTGAGGGTCGATATTTAATAAAGTCAGAGCTTGGGCGCGGCGGCATGGGAACGGTTTATTTGGCGGCCGACAAACGTCAAGCTGGGCGCGATGTGGCGCTAAAGTTGATACGCCACGAGCTTTGCCAGGATTCCAAGATGCGGCGGCGTTTTGTGAAGGAGTCTAAGGTTTTTGCCTATTTGAGCCACCCTCACATTGTAAAGGTGGAGCACTTCGGGCAAACGGCGGAGGGGCAACTCTACATGGCGATGGAGTACATCCCGAGTGTATCGCTACAGGATTTACGCGAGTTGACGCTTCCTTATCATTTAATTGTTAACTTGATGGTTCAGTTGTTGGAGGCGCTCACGCTTTCGCATTTACGGGGGATTGTGCATCGCGACTTAAAGCCAGCAAACGTGTTGCTTTCGCCGTTGGCAAATAAATCGATTTTTGTGAAGTTGGTCGACTTTGGCATTGCCAGTTTGCCAGCGTTTGCGGAGGGAGGGGAGGAGTTTACGCGAACTGTGCTTGGGACGCCTTATTACATGGCACCAGAGCAGTCACGCGGTATTACATCGCAAATTGGGCCGGGTACCGATATATATAGTATAGGGGTTATATTATATGAATTGTTATCTGGGCGAGTGCCTTATAAGGGGAATGTTGATATTGAGACCATTTTGATGCACATCAACGACCCGATACCTGCGCTGACGTTTCGGGAAGGAATGAAGGCGCCTAAGCAAGTCGAAGATATTGTGCGCAAGGCGATGGAGAAAAAGACTTGGGATCGCTACGTAGGCGCCAGTGAGCTTAGCAAAGCCCTACAAGAGACGGTTTACGACAAAAGCGAGCCCATTTCGCATATTTTAGACGAGATTAATATGCGTATGGCGGCGAGGGCAGCGGGAGCAGTGCATGGCGCGGATACATCACAGCATCATACGGCGACGTTGAACTCAGTGACGGGCTTGAGCCAGCAGATTCAGTTTCCAGAGAGTATACAGCTGCATAGTCGTGAACTTGCAAAGATTCCAAACGCAGAGCCGTCTGATCTTCACGGCTCTGGCCAAGCCTCTGCTCGGCGCGTGCGAAACGTCGACTCGGGTGCATATAGCAGTTTTGATTCGGTCACATCGACCAGTTACAGCTCAGCTCCTTCTTATTCGGGGTACTCCTCCCATATTTCGCGCTTGCAGTCCGATTCGCACTCCTCTTTAAAAGCTACGCTTAGTGCCGAGGGCGACATCGTTGGGCGCGATATAGAGCTGGGCATCATTTCGGAGAGCTGCTTGGCGAGTATTGAGGGAAGAGGGTCAGTGGTGGTGGTGGAGGGGGAGTGGGGTTTGGGTAAGACCTTGATTTCACACAGCGGGGTAAGTGTTTTCGCGGAGAAGCACCTGGTTCGCGTCAATAGCGCGATGCTAAGTAAGGACGATTCCCTCATGGCTTTCCGCGCTATGCTTGAAGATGCGTTTGAATCCAAGGACGTCGATTCTAAATCGCTATGCGACTATTTGCTCTTTCGCTTCAAGAATCTGCGCTTCGCCTCAACGACAGATTGTGAAACTGCTACGCGCGTTTTACGTGGAAAACTTCAGGAGGGCGAGAAGCTGGATATGCGCGTGCTTATACAGCTAATCACAGCGGTGAGCGACGAGATGCCGCAGGTTTTGATCGTGGACGATCTACACTTTGGCGATGAGGTAACAACAGCCTTCGTTGAAGCTTTTGCAGCAGCTTGCACTAGCCGTCGCATGCGCTGTCTCCTCATCGTTACGATCAATCTACGCGAGGTTTTCCCCAACAGCTCCTTAGCCAATAGCCTCAAAAAGCTATCACGATTTGAGGGTGCTTGTTTAAAGCGCGTGCGGCTCTCGCCTTTGTCTGACAAACAGATGTTTAAGATATTAAACGAATTTTACCATCTTGAACCTCTGCTTTCTCATGCGTTTATTCGGCATTTGGCGGGCAATCCGCTTTTTGCACGCGAAGCCGTACGCCTCCATGTAGAGGAGCGTTTGCTTAAAATGGACGATAGCGGTATGTACGGGCTGCACGAACGCGTCGTTCCCAAAAGAGATGTTCCCATACTCATTCGAGAGTTACTCGCCGACTATATCGTGCGCGTAAAGAAACATTTGCAGCCAAACTTCGATTCGGGTGTTTTGGATGATATCATCTTGCGCTTGGCCATACTTGGTATTGAAATCGAAGACGAATTGCTCGAACTATTTTTTGAGCGTGAAGGGAAACAACAGCTCTTGGACCAACTCGACGATGTTATTGAGGCTTTGATCGGTGTAAACTTCTTGGCCGAGAAGCTGAGCCGCAATTCAAAGACAGCGCTGAGTTTTGACTCTTTAGCGACACAGGTCGCTGTTCTAAGTGAATACTCACAACGAAAGCTGCGTCCCTTACACAAGCTCGCCGCTGAAGTGAAGGAAGAATATTACACGATCAAGGATCGGATCGTAAGCTTGGATATGATCGATCACTACAGAGCCATTGGAGAAAAAGACAAAGCGGAGCTGTACTTGTATCAAGCGATGCTGCGCTCAGTGGAAGAAGACGACAAGCAATCTGTGTATCACTACGGCATGTTGTTATATGCAAACTTTAGCGAAAAGTTCATTGCAATCGGCGATACCGATGTTAAAAAGGAAGAATTGTTTCATCCCATAGACTGGCCAAAAGTTATACAAGAGCTTGGTAGTGCTATGTTCTATATGGGCAAATCGTACGAAGCAGACCAATTAGCCGATAAACTTGTGTATTGCGCGCAGCGTTATCAAGCTCCTATTTTGCAAGCGCGCGCTTATGGTTTGATGGCATTATTCTTTCTTTTGCGCGAAGAATTCGACAACGTACAAGTTAACATCGATAAGGCGCTAAAACTCGGGAACCAACACGGTGCAACGTCCCAGGAGTTCACCGAACTCGCGATGATACAAATGGGCCTCTACGTCTACACTGGTAGTTTTGAGGATTTGCGCACATACGTTACTAAACACAGGGCATCGTCCGATAGCATATTTCCTGAAAAAGTAAGAGTTCCCATAGAAGCTTTGAACATCTTTGATGCGTTTTGTACTTTCTTTGAGGGTGTCGCTAAGATATTGGAGTTCGATTTTCAAGAAGGCTATAAGCTAATATCTAGCGTAAAAAGCGCGTTCTTGCTGAACAAAATGCATCTTTTTGCGCGTTTAGTCGACGTCATGACTAAATTGTGCCAAATATGGCTAAACCTCCAAGATAGCGGCATGCGCGATAGTGAAGCTATGGATGAGTTTTCAAGCAAATCTGCGATGAGTGGGAATGTCGAAATTTTGTATGGATATTATCTCGCGCTTCAGGGACAAGCAGAAGATGCTCTTAGATTTTTGAGCAAAGTCGAATCTCAGTTTAAGGCGCAACTTCCAGATTCGCTCACCAACAGCGGCTTGGCGATAAGCGTGCATATTCGAGGGCTCATCGCGATGTTACAAATAAACTTTGTAGCGGCGCTCCAGTATTTTAGTGAATCCTTTAAACTGTCACTGCGGAAGAACAAATACACCTTGGCCTGCAATATGCTCAGCGCTGCCCAACTTGCTTTAATCAGCAATGACCATAGAAGAACCGCACTCTACATCCAATCCGCCGAGAAGCTTCTAAGACAATGCAGCCATGATTTTATCCTCCTAGAGAGCACAAAAATCATATGGCTATTAAAAACCGAAGGCTGTTCCGATAAGCTTTTGGAAATCATCGACAAGTTCTTTACACGTCCCAATGCCCAACTCAGCCTTCCCCACAGCATCTCGCTATACGCATTATACGCGGCGACCCTTAGCAAGGACATGGTGCGCTTGCAACGGTATTATGGCGAGTTTACGAAAAGCTCCACAAGCCTGCTAGATGCGAAGTTTTTCAACGCTTTGTTCCCCGATGCAATGAAGCAAGTTCTTGAATTTATTGATAAAAGTGAGCAGCGAGAGCTTAGCGTTGTCGCCATGCGCGCTGGAATAGCCAAACTCATAGAACGCTGGCGGCTCAATGCTATCGATGATAAAAGTGACGTCAACTTGGATCTTACGATTTTTGACTCTAGCATAGAGTGTATGGTGCAGGCAGGTGTAGACAGCGAATTAGATGCGTAGTTTTCACTGATAGGGCAATGATGAACTTCTCAAGCGAAAGCGGAGCAATGCAAAAATAGTGAAAAAAGCGAGCATAAAGCGAGCAGAATCAGGCGTGCTATTCAGATAAAGTCAATAAAATCAGTAGCTTATACACAAAAACGGCATCCAAGTGCGCAAGCTCTTGGACGAGCTTTGGAGCTGTGGCTTATCCATAGAACATAGCCTTCTTTGCTAAGCAGTACTCAAAAAGTGGCTTCCCAGAGTACTAGCAAGGCTTCGCTTTTCGTGGGTTTTTGCGCTAAAGCGCTGCGGCTACCGCCTAAAATGCACAAGGCTTGGTTGTTCAAGCATAAAACGGGGTAGTTATTCCTTAAGACGCGAGGAATCCCCATCGCTCGCAATGCATCTAAACTGTCGACACCGTGAGTATCGGAGCTAAAACGCGGGTGCATGTGCGCGAACTCAATACTTAGTACAGCGCGTTCAGGCAATGTCATGGCAAAGCACTCTGTTGTAGGTTTTTTCCAGTGATTGGCCACCATGCGAAGTAGGCGCAAACGTCCGTATGGCGCCAGTTCCCAGCTTTTTGGTGGAAAGACGTCAAGTTCCTCGACCGCAATTTGGACGATATCGTTTTGTCGTTCAAATTTGGCGTCGGCTGGGTAGAGTAGCAAATATTTGCTTGAAAACTCGACCATCAAGCCCCTGTCACTAAGTTTTCTGCCAAGACGGCGATCTTGGGTGTAGCAGCTTAAGATGTCTTGTACAAAGTCGTAGCGCGCTTGGTACTGTGCTATAAGTCGCCTCGAAGCATGTCGGAAAAGCTGCGAAAACGCGGAGCTTCCATAGATATCGTATATTTTATGCGGCAATAAGCATAAATCGTCGTGCCAAACGCAAAGTTCTAAGGCAGCCTCGCTAAGGCCCTCGACCGCTAGAGCGTCTTTGGCTAAATTATGCAAGGATCTGTAAATGCTACTGGGGTTTGTTGCGAGTTCTTTAATAGGCGCAAGAGCGTTGTGGCGGATCTGGTTTCGCAAAAAAATTTGAGACTGATTACTGGGATCCTCAACCCATGGAAGACCACAGTCTTGCAAAAAATCGTAGAGCTCATCCTTACTTTGCATAAGCAGCGGTCGGATAAACTTTAGACCAGCCCAATAACGCTTTGGGCGCAAAGTCAAACCCTCGATCCCGCAGCCTCGCGTAAGGCGCCAAATTGCGGTTTCTAGGTTCTCATCGCCGTTGTGCCCAAGGGCAATGCATGTGGCGTTGGCGTCTTTTGCCTTTTGGCGCAAGACCTCATATCGCGCCTCTCGCGCCGCTGCCTCGACATTGCTGCTAAGGCCGTGTTTTGCCAAGTCCAAATGAACACTTTCAAAGGCGATACCGATTTTTTCAGCGACGCGAAGGGAGATTTCCTCGTCCTGGGCATCGTCGCGTAAGCCGTGGCGTATGTGTAGGGCGCGAAGTTTGTATGCGCGCTTTGCCGCCATCGCCGCTAAAATCGCGCAAAGCGCCACTGAATCCGCACCTCCCGACAAAGCGATGTCGACGCGCTCACCATCCAAAAGCAGACCTTCACTATTAATGAAGGTCTGTACTTTGGCCATCAAGCTTTGCGCTTTAGGCGGCAAAATCATACTTGCACTCGTTACGTTAGCACTCTTTATTTAACACATGCATCATAGTTGATTGTGCAATCGCTGTTACACGTTACATTGCCTGAAGTATACTGAGTATCCCAGCCATTACATGTAGTTTCATCTAGTAAAAATGCGCTGCCGTCGCAGTCTTCTTCGTAGTTATTTTCTGTCTGTACAACGCCGTCGCCGCATTTTGGGGTGCAAGTTGATTCATCCACTTTACAATCCGTGGTACAGCTTAACGTACCCGCCTTATATACGTTGCTCCATTCCGAGCATGCATTGACATCAGCGTAAAACTTGTCGCCGTCACATTCTTCCTTGTAATGTTCCTCATCTTGCAAGACTCCGTCGCCGCATTTTGGGGTGCATGTATCATAGTTCAGCGTACAATCGTTGTTACACGTTACCGTTCCGGATGCGTATTTAGTATCCCATTCGGCGCATGCTGTTTCGTCGGCAAAAAATATACTTCCGTCACATTCTTCCTTGTAATGTTCCTCATCTTGCAAGACTCCGTCGCCGCATTTTGATTTGCAAGCTGATACATCCATTTTACAATCGGCAGTACAGCTTAACGTACCTGATATATATTCATTGCTCCAATCCGAACAATTTGTGATATCGCCAAGAATGGCCGTATCATCGCATTCTTCACTATAATTATCTTCAACTTGCACGACTCCGTCACCGCATTTTGGGACGCATGCAGACTCGTTCATCGTGCAATCGGTATTGCAAGTCAATGTACCTGACTTAAACTTGTCGCTCCAAGTCTTGCAATCCGTAACACCCTCTAAAAATGCGTTGCCGTCACATTCTTCGATAGTACCGTCGTATTCCTGCACGACACCGTCACCGCATTTGGCTAGAACACATGTATCATAATTTAGAGTACAATCGTTGTTACACGTTACCGCTCCAGATGCGTATTTTGTATCCCACTGAATGCATTGTGTTTTATCATCTAAAAAAGTCGTCATATCACAATTTTCTTTATGATCGCCTACGTTTTGAACAATTCCGTCACCGCATTCGGGAAGAACACATGCATCATAATTTACCGTGCAATCGTTGTTACACGTAACCGCTCCAGATGTGTATTTAGTATCCCACTGATTGCATTGTGTTTTGTTCTCAAGGAATGCCGTGCCATCACAATTTTCTTTATGTGTTCCTACGTTTTGAACAATTCCGTCCCCGCATTTAAGTTCGTCTTCTTGCCCCTCTTTTTTACAGGCTGAAGTATCGATCTTACAACTCGCGTCACATTTAAGTGTGCCCGATACGTACACTGAATCGTAGCTCTTACAATCAGTGTTTCCGCCAGCAAACTTCGTGCTATCGCAAGCTTCGCCTTCATCTAGCTCGTTATTACCGCATAATTTTTTGTCGTTACTGCCCTTATCGTCACAAGCCAATAGCGCCAAAGAGCATGCCAGGGCAAAAAAGCCAAGTCGGGATTTTCGCAATAAATTCATGATAACCGTCTCCGTTTAGTGTTTTTCGCAAAATTGCGGTGTTTTCTTCTCATAACAAGCAAGAGTAAAGCTTGTTTGTCAAATATTTTTTCTTCATTGCAGTCATCGATCACCGCTCTTGTAGAGGCAGGATCGCTATATTCAACTGTATAAAAACCTTTTAGTGAATGCAATACATCATTTGTGTTGTCAATGCAAAAGCGTTGCTATTCCGCATATTTCAACGTGTACGTTCGCGCGCTTTTTTTTTGCTCGTCTTTAGCTCTTCCTCAATGGCGTCGCAAAAATGCATTAAAGTTTTAGTTCCCAAATCTTAACGCTCCCCTCGTTGTCGCAACTCGCTAGGCGGGAGCCATCATGTGAAAACGCTAAGCTGCGTATAGCAAAAGTATGCGCATCTATCGTTTCTATTGGTTCTTTTTCTTTGGCTTTAATGTTGAACTCAGTGTCAAGCAGCACAATGCGTCCATCGCTCAGACCCACAGCCAAAATATTTTTCTCCCCTAAAGCGTCTCCACACTGTACTCTAGCCTCAAGATTTGCGAGCGGCCCAAGTGGTTTTTCTTCATAGACACTCCAAGCTAGCACATGGCCACTAACGTCTGCCGATACAAAACGCTCCGAATGTAAAAAGCGCATAAACGCCAATTCATCCTTATGCCCTAAGTATTTATGACGCATAGCGCCCGTCACCTCGTCCCAGCTGCGAATGCTGCGATCCTTTGACGCACTGTAGAGTTCGCGCTGCTCGGGGCGAAACGCTACGGTTACCACCGGCCCGTCATGCCAATCGAAAGAGCGCAATAAGTCTCCATTTTTCCACAGTTTAACAAAATTGTCCTGCCCACCTGTCGCCATATAGCCATCTTCTGCACATTTTACAGACAAAACGGTTAATTTATGACTTTTTACACTCGCTTTAAAGTTCTGAGAAACCATCGTTCTAGGCTGCAAAGTTGAGCAAATACCCGCGTAATCCTTAATAAAATTGCCGCTCTCTGGATCCCAAACACGCAATGTTTTATCTTTGCCACTCGAAACGATATAGTTCGTATCGGGTTCAAAATCGAGGGTAAACACAAAATCATAGTGCTGTTTTAACTTTAGCTTAAGCTCAGCGCTCTTTGCATCGAGTACGTGTATACAGCCATCCTTAGCACCGACGGCGAGCAGCTTGTCATCAGGGCTAAAAGCGAGAGCTAGCGCTTTACCTGTTTGTGTATTGTACTCGCATAAAACATTCAGCATCGACATTTTTTACTCCTAGGAAGACTCTGATTCATTGGGGCTAGCGCTTTTCTTATTTTTTCTTCTTATTGCTTAGGGGCAGGTTTGAAACCTGCCCCTACACTCATGAAATTTTGACTATTTTCGCATTGTTCAGGGGCAGGTTTGAAAGCTGCCCCTACACTCAAAATGGTAAAGAAAAGCAGGCATTCGAAGCTAAAGCCAGAGAACATCAACTTTCCATCCATAGTATATTCGCCCGCTTGCAAAGATGCAAACATGGATCGCCTGATTTTCTTAAGTATATTTTGGCTAATTTTGAATGGCTTTGCATTGCTCAGGGGCAGGTTTGAAAGCTGCCCCTACACTCATGAAATTTTGACTATTTTCGCATTAATCAGAGTATTTTTTAGTACTCAGATCTCGCTCCTCCTTAAGACAACGAGTCATTGTAAATATAGGTCGCAATAGTGTTACCGAGTTCAACGGCCAAGTAGTTAAAAATTTCGACGATTTGAGGATCGCTTAAACTAAAGAATGCAGATAGATTCATGGCGCCAGATATAGCGGCGGATGCAATGCTTCCGTACATGTCGAGATCGCTTAAGCTACGTTGTAAAACGACAGGGCGCCTATAAATTCGCTTATTTTCAGGCAAATAAATAACATCAACATCGGCGTAAACGTAAAAGTAAAACGGCGAAGTAATGGAGCTAGCGTTGATGCCATAAGATTTAACGATAGTATTAATGCGGACATCGCTTGCTTGCGTCGTATCGACAATATCAATATTGATGGTACGTGTAAGTTGTTGGGTCAAAGCCTGATGTATTTGCATAACAAGATCATCGGGAGACAGAATTTCTTGCAGACGTTTCTGTTGCTCCATCGACACAGCTGTAGCCGCCACATCACTTGCGACGTTGATACCTTCTATCACCATTCCGAGTTTACCGCGGCTTCTACCCGCAGAGTTGCGGCTTTCTATAATAACTTCAGGATCGCGTATAATCGTCGAATTCACTTGGGTACTGCGGGCATCCCGCATGTAATCACTAAAAGATGGACCGCATGCACTGAATAACAACGCTACGGCAATGGCAAAAAAAACAATCTGAAATCGCTTTAACATATGCTTCGTCTCCTCTACGTAGTAAAGGCATAACCAAATTCTTGTATGCATTTTATACACTAACGCTGTGTTTTAGCGCCTATGGCTGGCGCCTACAGCTTGCTTTATGCAAGATGCATGCCTACGTAAAAACAATAGTTGCATTTTGCAAAGACTCACGAGATTTTCGGGCTTCGCTCTTGATGCTGCGCGCCCAAAATAGGCAGCCACATGAGTTTTGGCGCAAAACTGTGTGCTCAAAAGTAGTAAGTTTAGAGTTTGCGCTTAAGGCAAAGCATGCATCGCCTTGAATGCTTCAACTTTTATTCTGTAAGCTATTCGTCGACTAACTTCGCCTCCAAGACCTCTTCCGCCTTTTCCTCGTTTGTGTCGCTCTCTTTCGATTTTTCTTCAACTCCATTGTCTTCACTGGGTTTTTCTTCAACAACGTCGTGATCGTCCGAATCGTCTGCATCAAGCAAATTGTCCAGGGCATCTATGAATTTGTCGCAGGACTCGGGTAACTCAAGTTCCTCTCTCGAATGCAGTTTGTACACCTTTCTTCCTAATTTGCGAAAAACTTCGTTGGCTTCGCGTTCTCGAAATTTTTCATCGATAAAGTCCTTGCCCTTTTCTGCCTGTTCCTTAACGGATTCACCAATTTGCGTTGCTGCACCCGCGGCGCGTCTCAGAAGTGCGCTGAAACTATCTTGTATGGCTGATTTTTTCTCTGACATTCCTTACTCCTTTTCTTGGCAAACCCTCGCCACTGCGGCTGGTTCGCCGTATTATTTAGCGCTCCCAAGGTTTATTGTCGACTCAGATTGATGGATAAGAGGTAGCGATCTAGCTGCGCTACTCGCTTCCCGTTATTGGCAAGTTTCGCCGCATCACGCGCTGCTTCTAGACTTTTACGCGCCCCCTCAAGATCACCCGATTCTTTAAGCAATACGGCTGTAGCAAAGTCATAGTCGTACAAACCTTCAAATTTTATTCGATTAATTTCGATAAGGCGTAGTTTTTGCTCGACTGATAGGCTTGATTGCTCGATTTGCCATCGTATTATTAGTCGTCGTTCCTCGGGCAATAAGAGCTGCATTTCGTCAATGATATCTGCCGTCGTTTTTATCCAAATATAGCGAAATAGCAGTTCAACGATAGCCAGCGACTCGGGTTTTATCTTGCCCGCCTCATCGATAAGTTGCTCTTTGCGCGCTAGCTGCAAAAACTCCGATTCCGCTGCGTCTGCTAAATCCAGCTTGGCATCTAATTTTTCTTCGCAATCGAGCAGTTCTTTAGCGCAATCATCGTCGTTAGATTGAAAGCAGCGCATAAAACGAGAGTAGAGCTCTACTCCAAGCCAATAATGCGCATTTAGCCCAAACTGCGATAGTAGATCTTGGGTATTGGCGAGTAGTTTCGCATGCCATGGCTGGGCGCGATCAAACAAGGCGGCGCTTGCGTAGTTGTCGAAAAAAATCCAGTTGCATTTTGCATGTATCCACGCCTCTGACTGCGCCCAAGACTCTGCTTTTGGCCCAAACTGCGCGTTTCGCAATACGGGAACTGCGGCCAACTCTTCGCTAAGTGGCGTAAACGCAAGCTCATCGCCACGTTGTCGCGATAAGTTATGTCTGGCAACAAAATATAGTAGGCTAGCGGCGAGTACAATGAGAACAGCAATGCCTGTTAGCCGCTTCATCCCTCGCCTCCTTCGTTTTGGCTGCTAAGTTCTTCGCTTTTGCTTACGCCGTGTCGTTGTTCATACTCTCGTTGTAAGTAGCGCAAAATATCCATGATCTGAAAATGCGTCAATATATTGCGAAATGCTGGCATCTCTTCTAGCCCAAAGCGCACTATCGCTAAATCGCTTTCGGAATTTGGATCCGCATGGAACACGCCTACAACGCGCGGCGCTTTTTTTCCGCTGATATGGCAGCTATCGCAATATCGCGCAAAAAGCGCAGCGCCAACCTCGGCATTGGGAGCGGGCTGCGTTCGCAACATCCCCTCGCTGGGCGACATTTTAGAGCCCAAGAGCGCACCCTGCATATGCGCCTGCACCGCTTTCGCGGTGATACGTGGATCAAGACCCACTTCAATTCGCTGACAGGACGCTAAAAATAAGCCCATAAAGCTAAAGAGCAAAATAATATTAGAAAAAACTCGCATTTTACTCATAAAAAACTCGAAATACAGCCCACACTTTCCGCTTTGCGCTTATGCGCTCAATGACTTTACACGCAATACGCCGTTAGTGCAGCAAAATAAAGGATACGCCCCATAACGGCGCTTATGGTCTAGCATAAAGTCGTTTTCTAAATATTTGAGCAATGGCTTAGCTAAAATCGCTTCGATGAATTCTAGGTTTTTGCGAAAATAGAGAGGAGAAAATTGATTTTTGAGGAACTTAAGCAGCGCGGTGTGCAGCATTTGCATGTTAAGTTCGCTGCAGCCTTGCACAGAAAGCTTCGCATCATAGCGCCCAAACGCGCAAGAAACTGCGTACGAAATGAGAGACGCCACTACTTCATACAACTGCGCCCCTTCATAGGAATTTAGCGATTTTTTCGCTTTGTACACATAATTTGGATTTGAGAAAAGAGCGATGTTTTCTAAGCTCGGCTCTGCCGACATGTAATTTTCGAAGTTCAAGGCATGTAAAATGCGCTCATTAATTTCATATTCTGCCTCCCAGACGTGTTTTGTTCGTTTTTCGTGTAGTTTGAGCAAATTCTTACACGCATCCTCTAAAAGCTCGGAGTAAAGTTCAGGCAAAAACACTTCGTGCTTTGTGAAGTCCCAACTTTGCTCAGTGCTGTTCCAGTCATCTTTTGCGTCATGGATGAGCGCATCGACGAGTTCATTGATGCGCTCCTTTGGTTGTGCCAAAAGCCAAGGCAACTTTCCACACTGTTTGATTTCGATGTTGAGAGTAGGGGCAAGGTTTTGCAAAAGTTGGCACGCGAGTTTTGAATTAAGAAAGGCTAAAATTTGGCGCCATTCGTCGCTTTTAGCAAAAATAGAAGTGCCTGCCACATCAAAAACAAAACCTTTGGGATAATAGCGAAACGAGGGCAAACCCAAACCTACCTTCGAGAAGGAAATAGCGGGCTTAAAATAAAATGCTTGATTTTTGGCTACAAAAGCGGGATCACCCTTAAGATAAGGGTATTTCCGAATAATATTCTCTTTAATCTCCTCTCCATCGTTTTTCCAGTTTAGCACTAAGTACTGGTTTCCCCACCATTTTCTATACTTGCCGCCTTTGTTATAGGGGAACCAAGTCGCTTTACTTGCGAGCGCCTCCTCGGCGTTATCGATGCAAAAGGCAATATTTTCACGTCCGACTTCGTGCCAAGCTCTAAGAAAACGTTCGTTATTGGTTGTGGCCAAACCTTGGCGAAGCTCGCAATAGTCTTCTAAGCGCCTGCTTTTACTCAAGATTTCGATCATTGGCGCTGTTAGTTTAAAGGCTAAAGGCTCGCCTGGCAGTTTTTTGAACTCCTCGACGTTGCGCAAATACAGTTTTGGAGGCCAAGTTTTGGGTACGCCTTTGCACAGATCGGCCTTGCCAACAAAACAAAATACGCTTTTATGCTCTGAACTTGTCGTTTTTTGCCATACCACCGCTGATGTACCGAAGGCTATGCCCATGAGTGAACTCTCTAAAAGGGCTAAGCTGATAAGTTTTGTTTGTTGTCTTAGCTTGGCGCGTAAAGCGGCGTATCTAGAGAGGTACATCCATGATTGCATGACGACGAGCGAAGCAAAGCCGCCATCCTTGGCCATTTCAATGCAGCGAAGTATAAACATGGCAAAGAGATCATCTTTTGCCATGGGGGCATTTATTTTTGCCCAAGCGTTGAGCTGTTTTGAGAAGAATCTTTTGCCCAAATACGGTGGGTTGGTAATGACGATGTCGTGCTTTTGGGCTAAAGCTTGCACTAAATCCATGAGCTTGCAAAACTTTGTGTATTCTTCACGGTTCTTAAATATCCCGGCGTTCACTGTGCGTAGTTTCTGAATTTCTTCCGCGCTCAAGCGGGGGGCAATAAGCGAGCCCAAACTAGAGGCGTGGCCAAATTCGTGAAAGAGGGCAAGTAGCTTTTGTGAAGCAAGGCCCGTTTTTTGCGATAAGGCGCTCACTATTTTTTCTTCGTTTTTAAAAGAAATATTCTTTAAGCAATGAATTTTGGGAAGGTATTCTTCGGATATGTCCAGTGTATATTCGTGTTTTAGAGCCACATTCCGAATTTTTAATAAAAGCACAAAAGAGGCAAGTCGTGTTGCGCGCGGATCTATATCGAAACCGTGCAAGGTCTTGGCGAGTATGCTGAGAATTTCACTTTGGGAGAAATTAAGGTTTTGGTAATGAGGCCAAAGACTTTCAACGGCTTGTAAAAGGATAAGAGCAGCGCCGCAGGCGGGATCGCAGATGCTAATTTCCTGCTGTGAGAGTTCATTGTTTTGTGGCGCAGGACTAAGGACATAGGGCAAGTCTTTTATAGCGCTAAGTTTTGTCAAAGCATTGTGTAGCAAGCATTGAATTATCCACTGTGGCGTAAAAACTTGCGTTACGGTAGGCAGTGATTTTTGGTCGATTTTTTCGCTTCGACGCATACTTTTGGCTATTTCTCGCTTATCGCGTGAAAAATAGAACTGGAACAACCAAGCTATACGCTCAATGTTGTTCGTATTTTCTTCGGAGAAAGCGTCCTTTAACAGAGGAAGTGCTTCATATTTTAGCCACTGAGCAGGACAAAGTTCTAAAATTTCTGCGTTAGCTTCTTCTATGCAGTGCGGCAAGAGCTTGTGCAAGCTTAGGAGCGTGTTTTTTATCGTGCGTGCGATGCTATCCGAATTTTCTTCGTTGCAGAGCTGTTCGAGGCTAGTGGCAGCGAGTTTTTGGGGCCAAGCGTTTTCTACATCAAGTATTCGCCACGAACAGAGGTTTATGTACCAATAATACGAAGCGGCTTCCAAAAGTTCTTCGTGGCAACGCTGTAGGCTAAGATATTCATAAAGACTAGAACGAAGTTTCTTGGCTGATTTTTTACAAGATTTTAACATTGCTCACGCGCATAGCCTAAGATGAGAGCTGATCTAGCTGCTAGCTGCGCTTGTTTTTGGCCAGTAGCGTATGGGTTCACATTAAAACGGGGGGTAGCGCGGGATCGCCGAGCCAATAGCCCAATGGGCGCATTTTGTGCGGTGGATGCGCGGTTTGAGCGCATACACCGCACAAAATTTTGCGCCCATAGGGCTATTGGCGAGGAAGCCCGCGCGTAGGGGGCTCATGCCCCCTTCAAAAAAAGATAGTATATATGCCAAAATCGGCTTAAGGAGCTTCTTGGGCTGCGTCGTCGGGTGGGAATGCTTCGTCCCTAGTGAAGGGGAAATCGTCGGGGGCCTTCACGCGAACAGTGCGCGTAATGTAGCGGACGGCTTTTGCGCTTGGATGCTTGAGCCAGGCCAGGAAGGCGGCGGCGGGTTGGACGCTGTAGCGATAGTCGCGGTTTGCGGGTTTGGTGGCGGCGGTGCGCATGATGAGTGCGTTTTGGGTGAAGGGGAGGGCGGCCATGTTTTGGCGGAATTGTGCGTTGTAGGCCCAGTATTGCTCGGCGTTTGAGAGGTAGAGGGCGGCGACGGGGGCTTGCAGCGCGGTGCAGGCGGCGCCGATGCCAGCGAAGGCGCTTTGGCCAAGTAAGTTCGCTTGGAAGGTGCGTAAGCGCCCGCTTTGGATGAGTTGTTTGATATATTCGTAGGTTTCGGCGTCGTTCATGAATGAGGGGATTTTGTGTTTGTTCATGGTGTTACGGATGCCGCGCAATCGGCGCACGATGCCACGCTGTCCGAACTGATAGACGCTGAGAATGTCTTTAAGGCGCGGATCATCGGCGTAGAATGCGTTGAGTTTTTCCTTGCCGAGGTCGCGATCGCCGAATGCTTCAATGACGCATTCTGGCTCGTCGCAGAGCGATATGAAGGCGAAGTAGGCGAGGTGTACGTAGACAACCCAGGGGTCGTAATCGACCGCGAAGGCTAGGCTAGGTCTTTGCCAGCCGATGAACATGTAAGATTGGTCGCTACCGATGCCGATGTATGTTCCACCAAGATTAGCGATGCTTTCGGCATAAAGTTCGGGGTGAAGCTCGTCGCTCCAAAGAAAATGCTGGTTTTCGTGTTCTTCTTTGATGGCGTTGAGTAATTCTGGGGGCGCGTCGGCTTGAATGTTTTGCAGGACGGCGATTTGCTCTGGGCTAAGCGGGCTGAGGTCGTGCGTGATTGCGAGGCTATCCTCGGAGAGCGGCTCGCCGTCTGTAGCTTCGGCTTGTAGCTTGGGCTCATGCGCATCAACTTCGTTAGGCGCGTCGGTATTGGGCGCGTATGCTTTGGCTCTGGCAACGTCGTCGGCTTTAGTTTTTAGGGCAGCTTGAGCAATTTCGACGTTTGGCTCGCCATTGATGGGCTGCGTTTGTTCGCTGTTTTGGGCGCTAGCGTTTTGTTTCGCTTCGGCGAGGGCTGGAGTTTCGTCATTTTTTGCGTTGCAGCAACAGAGCGCGACAACGAAGAAAAGCAGAAAGAACAAAGAGTAAAAAGAAGCTTTCTTCATGTTATAGCATCATGCAGTTCGTAAAAGTCACATTTTATTCAATGCGCAGTCTAGTAAGTTCGCATACTAGACGGTATTACTATAAACATAATAGGGCGCAAAGGTCTACGAATACAGCGCAAGGTGCGAAATCGAAGCAAAAGCTATACACCATATTTTGGTCTAGCGCCGTTTGCGAGGCGGGGGCTGCGTTGCCCCCGCTTAGTTTATGCAAGTTCGTCGTTGCGGTTTAATTTGCGGGGCAAGCAAAAACTTGCGCAATATTAGACGTGTTGTTCGTTTCGTCGCATTCGAGGAACATTCCGTTGGGTCGCTCTTGTGTGGGTTCATCGACGATAAAATAGATTTGAGCAGGTAGCGTTAACTTGGCCGACGCGTTGTCGAGCGCGACGTTGCCATCCCATTCCAATACCACCGTTGTTTCGCCGCCTGGTCGTAGTACTTCAGTGCTATAGGCTGTACCCAAAAGGCCGTCTACTTCGCCCCCATTAGCTTTGTGGGCATAAAAGTTCACACTGAGCCCCGCTTGTACAGCTAACGAACCCTCGTTTTTGACTTGTGCGAGGAGCGATATGGTGGGGCAAATTTTGTGGGCGTACGTCAAAGAGACAGCGCTCAAGTTTGCCGCGTTAAACAAACCATCGGGCTGCACATTTTGGCGGAAGTTATTGAGGTTTCTCTGTTTCCAGTTTTGTTTTTCATATTTTGGCACCGTGCCATCTTCGTTGCTGTTGGTGACATGGTAGTCAAACTGGTTCCCAATCCTTCGGGTGCGTACCCAGTTGCCCGCAGGGGCCTCAAAAGCGCGAATGCCGTGCATTCTTCCCTCGCCAGGGCGTCCGCAGTCATTCGACGTGAGCACGATTTCGCTGTGCCCGTCGTTATCGACGTCGACGACTTGTGGGTACTCAACGAGAGTTCCACGAGAGTTCGGTATGGGCTCGGTCAAGAGCTCGGGTTTGTCATAACCGAACTCTGGATCTTGCTCGCCGCTTAACGGTGCTAGTTTAAGAATGGACATATTTCTTTGAATGGGGCACAGCCCCCTACGCGCGGGCTTCTTCACAAAATTCGACAACGAACGCAAAATGTTGTGCGGTGTATTTGCTAATCGCGCATCCACCGCACAACATGCGTTCGTTGCGTCTTTTGTTCAGCGATCCCGCGCTACCCCCATAAAAATCGATCTTGCGTTATGCACTCAATACACAAAGTACGCGGCTTTTGCGTAAAGCCCAAACTAATGCTCGCAAGTGACAAGACTATGTGTTATGCAAGCGGCGTAGTGCTGGATGCCGCGCCGCCTTTGGATTTCGGCCTAAGAAAGCCTGAATAATGCAAGAAACAATCAAAACGCGTTAGCGTAAAGTAAGGAAAGTCAGGCGACTGTTCTAGAAAAGAAAGAAAACAAAAACACTTTTTCTTTGCAATTTTGAGCCTAGTTCTAGGAGGCAAGGAGTGCGGCAAGGGAACGACCTAGAGGTCGTGACCGCGCCAAACGACACAGCCGACGACGAAATAAGCCAAAATTGCAAAGAAAAAAGGGTTCTAAGGGCGATAGCCCTAACGGAGCCCCACAAATAGATCAGAGCTTTCCTAAAGCTTCGGGAATGATAGATGGAAAAATTTTTAATTACATGTGTTCGCGGATTAGAAAAAGAGCTTTTCGCCGAACTAGAGACTTTAGGTTTTAGTCAGTTAGAGCTTGTGAGCGGCGGTGTTTTGACCCATGCGAAGTTCGAGCTTGCCATGAAAGCTTGTCTTTGGTCTCGGCAAGCCAACAAAGTGATGCTCTGTTTAATGGAGGGACGGGTCGATAACGAGCAAGGCGTCTATAATTTAGGGCGTAGAATCAAGGTAAAACCGTGGTTTCATCCCGACACGAGCTTTTGCGTGCGTAGCCATGTCAACGATACACGTTTTAGGAACTCGCTCTATCTTGCCCTGAAATTAAAGGACGCAATCGTAGACTCGACGCGCGATGTTTACGGACGACGTCCAAGCATAGATACAGAAAATCCCGTCCTTACCGTTTCACTGCAAATTATTGATGGACACGCGCGAGTATACCTCGAACTACAGGGGCAAAATCTTAGCATACGCGCATACCGAAAACGCCAAGGTTTAGCGCCAATTCGCGAGAGCTTAGCCGCTAGCATGCTGGGCTTTGCGGCTTGGGACAAAAGCGATTTACGCGATCCACTTTGTGGCTCTGGGACGCTAGCCATCGAAGCGGCGCTTATGGCTTCTAAAACGGCGCCTGGTATACAGCGTCGTTTCGCCTTCCAATCTTGGGAGATCTTCAAAGACTATGCCAACGACTGGTCGCTCATGCGCGAAGAGGCCAAGCAACTGCGTACGAAGCCCCAAGTTCGCATTGAAGCTTCGGATATCAGCGAGCTAGCCGTGGCGAATGCGCAAAGAAACGCGCAAACGGCTGGTGTTGATGAGTATATTGAGTTTAGCGTGGCAAACGTCTTTGATACGAAGCCTATGCCAGAAGGTGGCCTCATTATTTGCAATCCACCATACGGTGAGCGCTTGGAACAAAATGATGGGGAATTGATGGAGTTTTATTACCAATTAGGACGCCACTTAAGAGCATTTGATGGGCATAAATTGTGTATCATCAGTTTACCCGAATATCTAAAACAAAAGTTACACATGAGACCCTTCAAAAAACAGCGCGTCCACAACGGCCCCATACTTTGCGAGCTCGCCTGCTACGAACTGGGAAAACCGGTGTGATTTTCAAAAAAAAAACCTGTAGAATTTACAGCATAGTGGAAATATAAAATGAGAAGAAAAGAGGATGCTTCGCGCTACTTAGGCGCTGGCGATATAGGACATCTATCGGGCTTACCCAAGCAACAAAACCTTGGTAAACGCGTGAAGCGTTTAAGTGCTCGCGTTGAAGCGGGGAAGGCTAAATATGAAGGCGATGAGGCTTTAGCCAAAATTTTTGTGCAAGCTCTACGCGCGCAAGCAGAAAACGACTGGGCTACACAGCACTTTCACTCTTATCCCGCGCGCTTTGCGCCAGAGGGCGCGAAAATCATGCTCAACGCCCTAGGGGGAGAACGTTTTGCGGATCCCTTCTGCGGTGGCGGGACACTCGTTTTAGAAGCACAGCTACGCGGGATGACCTCGTTTGGCAGTGATTTGAGTCCCATTGCTATTTTAGTCTCTCAAACACGTACTTCGCTCTGGACACCGAGCCAACTCGATGACTTCCTCGATCTCGTCGACCTTGTCACGCAAGAAGCGCAGGGCTACGTCGATAAGAAGCAGAAACTCTGGATTCCCGCGCCGATACTCAAAATTAAGCCGTGGTACAAAAGCAACATGTTTAACGAATTGCTCGCTCTCTACACCGCATCGAGCGCTTATCACAATGAGTTTTCGGATCTATTGCGCGCTGTCCTGTCAAGCATTGTCGTAAAGTACTCGCTACGCGCCTCCGATACTTCAAACCGCGTCGTATATACCCCGAGAAAGGACGGTGTTGCCCTTAAGGCTTATGCCGATAAAGCCTACGAACTGGCTGAACGCCTACACGCGTTGGCAAAGCTCACCCCCGAGTCTACGCCTGCTGCCGAGATCGCGCTGAGCGACGCTAGGACGCACAAGTTTGAAGATATAGACACGATCGCCACATCCCCGCCCTACCCAGGAACCTACGATTACCTTCCCATGCAGCAACTGCGACTCGCCTGGCTTGGGCTAGAAGCACAAGAGCAGCTCGAAATGGGGTCGCGGCGCATATTTAGGGATCAACGAGGTGCCTACGAAAAATGGAAAAAAGATACCAACGCGTGGATGCTGGCTGCAGCAAAATCTATGCGAAGTGGCGGGAAGATGGCAGTCATCGTTGGGGAAGGCATCAGCCGCGGGCGCACCTATAAAGTAGCGGCACCCACGAAAGAAGCAGCGGCGCGGGCAAAACTCGAGTTTATAGCCTCGGGCGCTGTCGAACGACGTGATCCAGCAACGCAGGCAAAGAAGATAGAATACATTCTAGCTTTTAGAAAATAAGAGAGCTTTGCACGGCGGGGGGAACCTTTTTTCTTTTTGCAAAAGACAAAAGGTTCC